>JBBKVN010000288.1:0-4397 GCA_037968455.1 Rhodoferax sp. | reverse complement strand
GCTTGGCTGCGCCGACGGGTTGCGGCCGGATGGGCTTGTTCGACGTAGAGCGTTCGGCAGGAATGCGGCCGGCACGTACATCCTCATACCAGTAACCGTGGTGTTCGCGGGCCCAGGTTTCGTCGACCCAGCCTTCACGCATGGCTTTGTACGCGCCTTCCATCCCGAGCGTGCCAAGATAGATGTGACCGGCAATTGCCGCCATCATGAACATCGTCGCAACACCGTGCACCATATGGGCAATTTGCATGCTGCCGCGTTCGTAGATCAGGCCCGGGACCAGTTTGTCCAGCACGAGGCCGGAAGCCACGACCAGACTGCCGAGCGTCAGCACCGCGCCCCAGAACATCAATTTCTCGCCCGCGTTGAAGCGGTGCGAAGGCACCTCCTTGCCGCCGAACATGCCGCCGCCGGACTTGAGCCAGATCCAGTCGCCGCGCTGCGGAAAATTGTCCTTGATGAAGGTGATGATGACGACGATCAGCGACACTACAAACAAGGGGCCGACGAAGTTGTGCAAAGTCTTGAGCACGTAGGTCACCGGACCGAACAGTGCCTTGCCCGTCCACGGCTCGATGACGTAGCGGCCGAACGCCATGATCAGGCCCGAGATCGCCAAGATCACGAAGGCGATCGCATTGGCCCAGTGGGCGGATCGCTCGAAGGGCGTGAAGCGTTCGATCTTGCGTCCGGTTTTCTGACCATGCGTGCGCATCGGCCCCACCGCGAAATACATCAGCGCCAGCGCACCCAGGGCGATCAATAGCAGTGCGCCGCCGTACGGGATGATCCAGCGATTTCGCACCTGCCGCCACGCCTCACCCGCGGTGGTCAGGCTCGAACCGGGGTATTTCACGAACGGCTGGATCAGCACGCCCGCTTCCGGCGCAGTGGCCTTGGGCAGGCTGCTGTAGCCTGACTCGCCAGCGCCGACCTTGCGCCACATCGGCGCGTTGTTCAGTGGCTGCACCTTGGCGCGCTCCGCAGTGGATTGCTCGGCGTAGCCGGCCTCGGTGCTCGCGTCGGGACGAACTTCGAAGATGTTCTGGCTCTGGATGCCGCCCGGCGCCGCGGGGGCTGGCGATTGAGCGGACGCCCCGCCAGCCAGGCATGACGCTACCAATAAAATAGCTATAGATGACCGCTGCACTAGTGCCTCCCGCTGATCTACATCCGAGAATACTCGTCTTGACCGCGCTGGGTCCGCACCCGAAGCTGCTCTTGCCAGGACTTCTTGTCCCCGGCATTCCATCCGGGCGCCGCATAGGGGTACTTGGAGCCGGCGTAGGGCTGCTCGTCGTTCGGATTGCTGCCAAGCATTTGCGGCTTTTCCGTGCAAGCCGAAAGCGCAAGCGCAGCAACGGCCGCCACGACCATCGGATGTCGCTTCATTTCTTGACTCCGTTCGCATCCGGTTGACCCGCCTGTTTGGACGCGTAGGCGGTGCCCCAACCCCACACTTCCGCGCCCTTGCCGCGCTGCACCACGCGGTTGCGGAAGATGTCTGCCACGACATCACCGTCACCAGCCAGCAAGGCCTTGGTAGAGCACATTTCTGCGCAGGCAGGCAGCTTGCCTTCGGCCAACCGGTTGCGACCGTATTTTTCAAACTCCGACTGGCTGCCATGGGCCTCAGGACCACCAGCGCAGAACGTGCACTTGTCCATCTTGCCGCGCACACCAAACGTGCCCGACGATGGGAACTGCGGCGCGCCAAACGGGCAGGCATAGCTGCAGTAGCCGCAACCGATGCACACGTCCTTGTCATGCAGCACCACGCCCTCTTCGGTGCGGTAAAAGCAGTTGACGGGGCAGACTGCCATACAAGGCGCGTCGCTGCAGTGCATGCAGGCCACCGAGATGGACTTCTCGCCAGGCACACCGTCGTTGAGCGTCACGACGCGGCGGCGGTTCACGCCCCACGGGACTTCATGCTCGTTCTTGCAGGCGGTCACACAACCGTTGCATTCGATGCAGCGCTCTGCATCGCAGATGAATTTCATTCGTGCCATGTTGGGTCTCCGTACGCCGCGCTATCAGGCGCGTTCCACGTTGCAGATCGTGGTTTTGGTTTCTTGCATCATGGTCACGCTGTCGTAGCCATAAGTGGTTGCCGTGTTGATGGCCTCGCCGCGCACAATGGGCGCAGCACCCGCCGGGTAGTGGGCCAACATGTCGGCCCCCTGCCAACGGCCGGAGAAGTGGAACGGCATGAACACGGTGTCAGGGCCGACCCGCTCGGTCACCATCGCCTGCACATTGAGTCGAGCACCCGTGGGCGTTGAGACCCAAGCCCGCTCGCCGTTGCGAATGCCCTTGTCAGCCGCCACCTTGGGGTTGATCTCGATGAACATCTCTTGCTGCAACTCTGCCAGCCAAGGGTTGGAACGCGTCTCTTCGCCGCCACCTTCGTACTCCACCAGTCGGCCCGAGGTCAATACAAGTGGGAACTTCTCATGCACTTTGTCGGCAATGTTCTTGTCTTGCACCGACTTGAACAGCGTGGGCAGACGCCAGAATGTTTTTTTGTCGTCATGCGTGGGGTACTTGGCCTGCAAATCGGCCCGGTTGCCATACAAGGGCTCGCGGTGCTGCGGAATCGCATCGGGGAAGTTCCACACCACAGCCCGCGCCTTGGCGTTGCCAAACGGGTGGCAACCATGGACTTGCATCACGACGCGCTGGATACCACCCGAGAGGTCGGTCTTCCAGTTTTTGCCTTCTGCAGCGGTTTTCTCAGCGTCTGTGAGGTCATCCCACCAGCCCAGCTTTTTGAGCAGCACATGGTCAAACTCTGGGTAACCCGTGGTGATGTCCGCGCCCACGGAGTGGGAGCCATCTTCTGCCAACAGACTTTTCCCATCGCGCTCCACACCAAAGTTCGCGCGGAAGTTTCCGCCGCCGTCCATCACATGTTTGGAAGGATCGTACAAATTGGAGGTGCCGGGATGTTTGAGTTCAGGCGTACCGTAGCAAGGCCATGGCAGACCGAAATAGTCACCGGTCAGGTCGTAACCCGTCTCTGCGTCTTTTCCGCCCTTGGCTTTGAGCGTTTTCACGTCGAACATGTGCATATTGCGCATGTGGGCTTTGAGGCGTTCAGGGCTCTGGCCGGTGTAGCCAATGGTCCACATGCCCTTGTTGATCTCGCGCAAAATATCTTCCGGCACAGGCTCATCCATGCCGTTGACCTGCTGCATTTTGAAGTTCTTGGACAGCTCTTTGCCAAAGCCAAGACGATCTGCAAACTGCTGCATGATCATGTGGTCGCTGCGGCTTTCCCACAGCGGCTCAATTACTTTTTCACGCCACTGCAACGAACGATTGGACGCTGTCACCGAGCCACTGGTCTCAAACTGGGTTGCCGCCGGCAGCAAATAGACGGCACGGTTTGGGTTCAGGTCTTCCGGCTTGCCGGGCATGGCGGCCATGGCAGCGGTCGCGGACGGATAAGGGTCCACCACCACCAGTAAATCGAGTTTGTCCATAGCGCGTTTCATCTCCAGACCTCGGGTCTGGGAGTTGGGAGCATGGCCCCAATAGAACACACCGCGCAGGTTGGAGTCCTGGTCGATCAACTCGTTGTTTTCCAGCACGCCGTCAATCCAGCGCGACACCGTGATACCGGGTTTGGTCATCATGGCAGGCGACGAGAACTGCGATTTGATCCACTCGTAATCCACGCCCCAGACCTTGGCAAAGTGTTTCCAGGAGCCTTCGGCAATGCCGTAGTAACCGGGCAAAGAGTCAGGATTGGGGCCGACATCAGTGGCGCCCTGCACGTTGTCATGACCGCGGAAAATATTCGTGCCGCCACCCGACTTGCCCACATTGCCGAGCGCCAATTGCAGAATACAGGAGGCGCGCACCATGGCGTTGCCAATGGTGTGCTGGGTTTGACCCATGCACCAGACCAAGGTGCTGGGGCGGTTGTCGCTCATCATCTTGGCAACGCGGAACACCTGCTCTTCCGGCACGCCGCAGGCCTCTTCCACTTTGTCTGGCGTCCACTTGGCCAGCACTTCTTCCTTGACCTTCTCCATGCCGAAAACACGATCATTGATGTATTTCGTGTCTTCCCAGTTATTCTTGAACACGTGGTACAGCACCCCAAACAAGAAGGGAATGTCGGAACCAGAGCGCAAACGCACAAACTCGTCAGCTTTCGCGGCGGTGCGTGTGAAGCGGGGGTCCACCACAATCATCTTGCAGCCGTTTTCCTTGGCGTGCAGCATGTGCAGCATGCTGACCGGATGCGCTTCAGCCGCATTGGAGCCGATGTACAACGCGCACTTGCTGTTCTGCATGTCGTTGTAGGAATTGGTCATGGCGCCGTAGCCCCATGTATTGGCCACTCCAGCCACCGTCGTGGAGTGGCAAATACGCGCTTGGTGGTC
>JBBKVN010000287.1:0-8561 GCA_037968455.1 Rhodoferax sp. | reverse complement strand
GCATGAGCGGCCTGCAGCTGTGGACTGGACAAACGCATGACCACTTGCCCAGAGGTAACCGTGCCGCCGTTGGGCACCAGCACCGCCTCAATCACGCCCGACTCCGTGGCCCGCAACTGCGCCTGGTCCACCGGCCAGACCACCCCTTGCACCACCGTGCGCTGCGGCATGGGCACGAGCAAAACCGCAGCCAGCAAGGCGCCGCCACCCAGCGTAAAACGGTGCCACCGGCGCGCTGTGCTGGCCTGCCCCAGGGCGGACTGGTTGAGTTGCCCGAGCAATCGAATGGCCGGGCGCAGAAGCATTTGCCAGCAGAGCCCAACCGCGCCGACAACGCCCAGAACCAAGGAAAGCTGCCCTAGCCAGGTGACGATCAACGTGCCAATCAACAGCAGATACAACCAGGCCAGTGGCGCATAGGCCAGCAACCAGGGCCCCTCACCGCGCGCCACAGCCATGGGTTCCAGGCCGGGCAAGCGCAGCATCTGGCTGCGCAGCCCGTGCAGCCACCACGCCCGGCTGCGCGTCGCCAGGTTGGGCAACTCCAGCGTGTCCGTCAAGATGAAATACCCGTCCAGGCGCTGCAGCGGATTGCCGTTGAACATCAGGGTCGAAACACCGGCGACAAACAAAGTCACAAAAGCGGCATCTCGCATCAGGCCGTCGTCCAGCCAGTGCCACAGGGGCAAGGCCACGGCGGCCAGCGCCAGTTCGGCCATCATGCCGGCGGCGCTGACCACCACGCGGTGACGGCGCTGCACGAAACTCGACGCCGCCGAGGCGTCCACATAAGGCACAGGCATCAGCATCATCAACGTGAGGCCGGCGTCGCGCACCTGCCCGCCCCAGCGCCGCACGGCCAGACCGTGGGCCAGTTCGTGCACCAGTTTGATGGGCACAAACAGCACCATGGCGAGCAAGGCAAAACGCGGCGTGGTCAGCCAAAGTTGCGCGTGGGCCCACAGCTCTGGTCCGTGCTGCAGCGTTTGCACCAACAGCAGCAAGACGGCCACGCCCCAAACCACCAAAGCGGTGCGTGAAAAAAGCACACCGGGCAAGAGGCTCAGCCGGTTCAGCAAGACGGCGGGGTTGCCCAGCGAAATGCGCCACGCCAACAGACTTTTTCCGCCAGCGGGCCGGGTGGTTTTGTCCAGGTGCGGCAGCAAGGTGTCGAAATCCGCCAGACGGTCAAAGTGCACCAGCGCGGCTTCGCGCAGCTGGGCCAGGATGTCAATGACTTCATCCTGCGTGGCGGCGTCCTCGGCATGGGCCAGAGAGCGCTCCCACAACTGCTGCACGGTGCGCTGGCCGTCGAGTCGTGCCGCCAGCGCGTAAGCAGCGGCGTTCAGACGCACGCTGCGGCCCTGCACCGGGTCTGACAAAACATACCAGGTTTCACCACGCAAGTGCTGCCGGCGCAACTGCAACTGCGCCGACAGGCGCGGCTTCAGATCCGCCACCCGGTACCAGCGCGGGCTGTGCACCACGGACATGGTTAGCCCAGCCAGGACCAGTAGGTCATGCGAACCCGATCCATGGCGTGGCGCGTCCATGCCCACAGTGGCGGCATACGTCCCACCACCACATGGGCCCGCCCTAGCAGGCCGGGCCGCACGTCGGCCGGCGGGTCCATCAAGCTGGCCTCTACTTCGAAGATATTGCGGCCCTCCACCGCTTTGGCCAGGGGAACAATGCGCTCGACCCGCAGGGCCTGCCCGTCCCAAGGCAGCGACGACAACACCAGCTGACCGGTTTGGCCGGGTTGCACCCGGGCAATATCGACCTCGTCAATGTCAACAATGACGCGAAAATGGTCCGTGGTGGCCAACGTCAACAGGGCGTCGCCCTGGCGCACAGCAGCGCCAACCGATTGGGTCAAGTCGCCCTGCACCACCACCGCGTCGAAGGGCGCCGTCAAACGCCCCCGCGCCAATTGCTCGTCAATCAAGGCCATTTGGGCCTGGGCCTCGCTGATGCGGGCCAGGTTGATGGAGGCGCCGACGCGGTCCGACTGGGCCATGGCGGCGGCGTAGGCGTTTTCGTGTTGGGCCAATTGGCTGCCCAGACGCTCCCGGTCAATCCATTGGTCGTCGTCCAGCAAGTCCACCAGCGCCGCACCCGCTTTCACCCGGTCCCCCGGGCGAACATGCGCGGTCTTCACAAAGCCATCAGTCGGCGCCGACAGCACGCGCTGCTGCGCACCTTCGATGCGGGCCCGCCCGCCGACGCCGTATTCCAATGGCGCCACAGCCAAAAAAAGCAGCACAGCCGCGCCTGCGATCAGCGTGCGCCGAGTCGTTCGCCGCTCGGGCTGACGCAGGGCCGACCACCCTTGACGCAACTCGCGCCATGCGCGCTGGTGCCAGGGCTGGGTGCCGAGCTGCATCCACCGCAAGGCAGGTACCACCAAGGCCATTTGCTGCGCCAGCACGTCAAGCTCGATGAGGGTGAGCGCCGGGCCGGCTGCGCGCTCCACACACAGGGCGCCAAAGGGCTCGCCCTCCAGCCCCAGAGGCACCGTGGCTACGGCGCCGCCCACGTGGCGTTGAAGCGCTTGATGCTCCAAGGTAACCCAGTCCGCCACCGAAGCGTTTTCGGCGGCCGGCCATGACAGCGTCACGCCTTGCTCCAACGCCTCATCCATGGCGCCCAAGATGGCCTGGGCCAATTCGGTTTGGGCCTGCGAGGTATCCAGCCCCGAGCTGGCCAACAGCTGGGAGCTGCCCCGTTCATGGCGGCTCAGGCTGACGCGGGAGAATTTCCCTTGTCGAGCCAGCTCCGCCACCAGTCGGTGCGCGGCCGCCGTCAGGGTTGAGGCGGCCAGGACTCCGGCGTACAAGTTCAGGGCAGCGCTGGCGGGGTTGGCGCCGCCGGCGTCGGGAAAAATGGGTGGCGTCACAGCACGAAGTGGCTCGCAGAAATGCTACGCATTAGATAGCTACTCCCGCACAGTGGATAAGGGCGACAAGGCCAAAAGACCATTAACCAGTAAAAACAGTCAGCACGCCGGTGTAGCCGTAGACGTGGTTGCGGGCAATTTCACCGGCGGCGAAAAAACCAACCAACGGCACATCACCCAGCGCGCGGCGAATGATTTGCAGCTCCGCACTGGGGCCGCCAAAGTGCGGGCCACCGCGGCCTGAACAACTCACATAAATGGCGCCGGCAATACCACGCGCCGGATGCGGCATGGCTTCTGCCTCCGAGGCGGCCAGTGCGGTCACGGCGGCCAATGGCATTTCCTCTGGCTCCAGCTCTTCGCGAATTTCAGCGCAAATGCGCACCAGGTCAGTGCGGGCCGCCTGCACGTTGCGCTGGCAAAACGAGAGCTGCATGCCCACTTCCAATCGGTCAGACACGGCAATGCCGCGCCGTCCGGGGTCCAGGCCAATGATGTGGCGCACGATCACATCGCTGCCAAAGCGGCCCATGCGGGCCACCGCACGCCGCTCTGGAAGTTGGTCTGCGGGGTGCACCAGACCCACCAGGGTGGCGCGCACCGCCTCCAACGCGTGCTCGGGCTCGTCCAGCGACACGTTCTATTCTTTCAGCATCAAATCCATTGCGGGTTCGCCATCCAGCTCGGTCACCAGGTTGTGGTCAGCTGCTGTGATTTTGCGGGCCTTGGACAGCGGCAAGCAACCCTGGGTGACGCGTGACATCAGGGCAATGCCTTCTCCAAATGCAACGCCGCTCATGCCGCCCTTGAACACGCCGCTGGCGGCCCCTTGGCCCTTGATGTTGCCGTCGCCACCGACGGCGAACTGCATGGACTGCCCCCGGCTGGCCGACAAACCGCCAAACACGTAACCCGAGTCCGTGCGGCCCGCCATCTCTTCAATCAGTTCGCCCAAGTCGTGGGTATTGGCGTCGGCATGAACCAAGGCCGTGTGGGCCTCAAAGCCCAGCCCCAGCGGGGCCACGCCAGAAAATACGCGGTACTGGTCAGTGGGCAGTTCGCACAGCATGAGCACCAGCGCGGGTTCATCAAAGTACTCGGCATTGTTGGCGGCCACACCTATGCCAACGGTGCCCGACCAGTCGGTAACTTCAGGCAACTCCGCGCTCAGGTGGGCCAGAATGGCTTGCGCCTGGTCAGCAAAGTGGTCGGTGATGTAGAGCAAGGCCAAGGTCGGGCTGGACGCGTAGGCCGGGGTGCTCATTTGGCCGCGCACTTGCGCCAGCACCAAGTCGGCCGCCACCTCCCACTGGGGGTGCGTGGCATGGCCGTAGGGAAACAGTTTCATTGATCAGGCGCGGACAGCGCGTCAGGTTTATCGGGTAGGTGCCTTGCGGGCGGTCTTTTTGGCCGGCGCACGGGGTTTTGCCGTGCTGGCGGTTTTCTTGGCCGCCTTGGCGGTTTCTTTGGCAAAGCCGGCTGCCATGTTTTTGGTCAAGTCGACGGCCGTGTGTTTGCCGGCGTCGGCCATGGCGCTGGCGGCAATGGTCTGAAACTGCTGGGTCAGCGCACCCCACAACTGCATGGGGTCAATCATGTTGGTCGCGGCCGAGGCCACGGGCTCCGCGGCTTTGCGCACCTTGCGGGCCACGTCTTCGGCTTCAGACGCCACATCTGCCACCGTCTTGGCGGTGGCAGCGGCTTTTTCGGTGGCTTTTTGCACGCCTGAGGCCAAGGTGTCGGCCGCCTTGAGCTTGAAGGCGTTGGCGACATCGCCCATGTTGAAGTTCATGCCCTGCAAGGTGGCCAGAGTCATCTTTTGAACCTCCAACGCCTGCACGGTGGCGCCCAGCGCTTTGGAGTTCTGGTCGAGCCAGAAATGCACGGCCTTGAGTTCCTGAATGCGTTTGTCGAGCTCTTCGACGTTCAGGGTCGGAGCGATCCAGTTGCCCAGATTGGGCATTTGGGGAACGGTCTCAGAAGCCCCTCGGGCGAGGTTCTGGAGAAAGTCAAAACCGGGGACGAATTTGCCGAAACCAGCGCTGGGTGAGTCACTCATGGTCGCTCCAATAGGGTTTATCAAACGGATCAGTTAACAGCTTACCCCAATGTAGCGCCTGTGGCGATCATGTTGCGCTCACCCGCGCAGCCTGTGCGCGGGTGAGCCAGCACCTGAGAAGAAAAAAAGCCTGCCAGAACACCCGCTCCTGTAGATCGCTGGACACAACAAAGAGCTGAACCAAAGTGTGGGGCGCAAGAGCAAAGTGTTCCTTGAATGGCAGGCTAAACCGGGAGTGACCAGCCGCCGGTGTCCGCGGCCGGTCATTTCAATCAGGGGGCCTTTTTGGCCGGCATGGTGCCGTGCATGCCGTGGTCCATTTTGGCGCCTTTGGGGTGAGCCATGGCGCCGGGTGGCGTAGTAGCCACAGGCACCTGAAGCTCCACCTTGCTCTCCACCCCTTTGGCATCCTTGAACACCAGCGTCAACGGAATGGTGGTGTCCTTGGCTACGGGCGCCTTCAGGTCCATCAGCATGACGTGGTAGCCGCCAGGTTTGAGTTCGACCGCCTTGCCAGCGGGCAACTCCAGGCCGCCGGCCACCGCGCGCATGCGCATGATGTCGCCGTCCATTTTCATTTCGTGCACTTCGGCAACGCCGGCGACTGACGACTCCACACCCATCAGTTTGGCGCCGTCTTTGGCGGTCAGGGTCATGAAGGCGCCAGTGGCTTTTTGCCCTGGCACAGTGGCACGCGCCCACGCGCCCTGAACGTCAACGGGCTCACCCGCGAACGCTGAACCGAAGCTGGTGGCCAGAACCGTGCCGATAAAGAGAGTTTTGAGGGTCATGAGGAGTCCTTGAAGTCAGAAGTAAAAAGAAGACGAGAGAAAAGATGAGAAGACAAGTGCAAAAGCAAAATCGGGTCGAGATCAGTGCTGGTGGGCCGGCGGCGGCGCCTCCACCACATTCAGCAAGGCGGCAGGGCTGTTGAGACCTTTGGTCTGAGTGCCGCTGGCTGGCAGCTCCGTCCAGTCATTGCGCCCGGCCTCGCAAGATTGAACCACCTTGAACCAAAGCGCGCCCGCCTGAGTGGGCAAGCCCCCACGGAACACGAACTCGTCATAGTGGGCATCGGGCAGCCAGAACTCCGGGGCGGAAGCCGTCCAGGTGACTTCACTGACATCTTCGGTCACTGGGGTGCCATGGTTGTCATACGGCTGCGCGAGTTTGGTTTTGACAACCGCCAGGGTCCAACCCGACTTGGGCATGGGCTTGGCACCTTTGAAGCCGGCCGGCATGATGACTTTGATGGCCGTGGTGGGTGACACGCCGCAGCCGTGGCCGATACGAAGTGTGGCCCGGTAGGTGCTGCCGGCTGGCGCAGTGGCCTCAGCCAGAGAAACGTGAGACATCGCGCTGGAAGCACCCACCAACAATGCAGCGGCCGACACGGCCTTGATGAACAGGGAAGCAGTCATGGAAATTTTCGATTTAAAAAACAGGCGCTCGCCAAGCCACTTGCAGCGCTCACGAACAACGCGGGCCCCAGACGACACAAGGCGAAACGGGAAGCCACTGAGGCCAGGCCTCAACATCAAGACAAATAGCGCACCAGCCCCCGTAAAACGGGCACAAGCAGCTATCAATTAGTGAGTGCTAGGCAGCCAGCGGCGGGCCACGTGCCGGGGGCGGTGCGGCGCGATGGACCGCCACCGATGTCGCCAGCGGGGGCTGGGGACACTCGGCCGTGACGCGCGAGGCCGGCAACGAAGGGCCGCTCTGTACAAGCGGTGCGCCGCCCCCCATGATGCACATCGGGCATTCCAGCGTGTGGTTCTTTGCCAGGCCGCCATTGGCCTCGCCCTGCACCACGAGCTTGAACACCCCGGCATCCGAGCAAATCAACTCCATGACCCGCGGATGAACCACGGGTGAAGCGATGGCAACGCCCAGCGTCAACACAAACCACACCAGCACGAAGCGGGCGAGTTGGTGAGCGTTGCGCAGGGTTTGCATGAATCCGATTATGCGTGAGCGCTCAAAGACGAGTACCCTAAAAACTTGACCTTCATCAAACAATTTCGAGAGCGATCAACGCATGATTACCTCCATACCCCGAAAGGAAACACCATGACGACACGATCCACCAACCCCTTCAAAGAACGCCTGCTGGCCCAACGCGAAGGACTGAAAGAGCAGCTCCAAACCCTGCGTGGTGGCGACATTGGCCGCGCTGAAGCGTCGGCCGAGCACTTTGGCGGCCATGAAGACTCCACCGCCCAAACCAACACGGCTCGCGAACTGGAATTTGCCCTGGACGCCCGTGAAAGCGAAGAACTCAACCAGGTCGAAGCCGCCCTGCGCCGCATCGAAGACGGCAGCTACGGCCAGTGCACCGACTGCGGCGTCGAGATTCCATCGGCCCGTCTGCACGCTTCACCGCACGCCTCACGCTGCATTGCCTGTCAGGAAAAGGTGGAGTAATTTCACCGTCGCGCGCCCTGCTATCCTGCGGGAATGAAAAGCGCATTTCACTTTGCATTCAACGTCACCAACCTGGATCAGGCCCGCCGCTTTTACGGCGGCGTGCTGGGCTGTAAAGAAGGCCGCAGCACCGCGACCTGGGTTGACTTCGATTTCTTCGGCCACCAGCTCTCGCTGCACTTGGGCGAGCCGTTTAAAACGGCAAACACCGGGCACGTGGGCGACCATCTGGTTCCCATGCCGCACTTTGGCTTGGTGCTGGCCCTGCCCGACTGGCAAGTCTTGGCCCAACGGCTGAAAACATCAACAGTTGATTTTGTTTTGCGGCCCCAAGTCCGCTTTGAAGGCGAGCCGGGCGAGCAATGGACCATGTTTTTCCGTGACCCGTGCGGCAACCCGATTGAGATCAAGGGCTTTCGCTCGCTGAACGCGATCTACGCGACCTGACGCTGGCCGCCGTTGTCTTCACTGAGGGCCTCGCATGAGCTACACCTTTGCCTCGGCCACCATTCTGCTGATCCTGATCACCGACCCGGTGGGCAATATTCCGATTTTTGCCAACGCGCTCAAACACGTGGCGCCCGAGCGCCGCGCGATTGTCATTCTGCGAGAAGTGCTGATTGCGTTCGTGCTGCTGCTGACCTTCATGTTTGTCGGGCAGAGCTTTCTGCAGTTGATGGGCCTGAGCGAGGTGTCGCTGCAAATTGCCGGTGGCGTGATCCTGTTCCTGATCGCCCTGCGCATGATCTTTCCAGCCAGCCATGGGGACACCCCGGAGCAATTGGGCGAGCCCCTCATCGTGCCGCTGGCGATTCCGGCCATTGCAGGGCCATCGGCCCTGGCCACGGTGTTGCTGCTGGTGTCTCAAGCGCCCGAGCGGCGCCTGGAATGGATTGCGGCCCTGTGCGTCACCATGCTGGTGAGCGCCGTGGTACTGGTCATGGCCGAGGGAATTCAGCGCGTGGTGGGCGAACGTTTTGTGGTCGCGCTGGAGCGGCTGATGGGCCTAGTGCTGGTCGCCCTGTCGATTGAAATGATGCTGCGCGGCCTGCGCACCTTCGTCAAGCAACTCATGGGCGCTTGAAGCGCCCGTTTCCTGTCAGCTTTGGCCCACCACCAGCGGTGGCGGGGCGATTTCCTGGTCAATGGCGCCAAACACGCTCAGGCCGTCACGGC
>JBBKVN010000286.1:0-9053 GCA_037968455.1 Rhodoferax sp. | reverse complement strand
TTTGAGGGCGTGTCAGTCCACGTCTCCGACGTGAAACGGCCTGATGTCAACGCAAATTGGCGCGTAGCCGGCTGAGAGTTGCGCCCGCCTCAGGGGGCCGGCGAATGCACCGGACTGTTGTCCGGGTTGTCCAGTTTGACTGGCGCGCTGCGGGGCGCCGAATGCGAGCGACGCCGGTGGCTTCGACCACTGCGACTGCCAGAACTACTTCCGCCGCTGCGGTGTCGGCGGCGATGCCGACCCGATTTACGCCGAAGGTAGGCCAGGCCAAACCATGCGAGGTGGTACAGCCCATAGAGACCGGCGGCAGTGATTGCCCAAGGCGTGATTTCATCTATCAAGGCCATCAACAAAATTTCTGCTCTGACTTTGTCCACCGTCTTTTCTGGGTCGGTCAGCGGTCGGGCTGATCCATTGCCTGAGTCCCAGGTTCTGCCCTCGGTTGCCTGCGGTCGGCGATTGGCCTCATTGGGGTCCCCGGCGTTGACGTCTTTGAAATCGGCCGACGGGTCGGGGCGGTCGCCTGAGGCGACCGAGCGAATCGTGTCAACCACGCCGGAGTTCAGTGCTTCCACGTAGGTCGGGCGCAACGTCTCCTTCACAGTGTGGGACAGCTCTTGCATCAACGTGGGGTTGGCAGGACTTGATGTGCCTGAATCGCTGGACGGTATCGGCGCCCTGAACGGACTGAGTACCGTGGCCGAGGGGTGACCCTCGGCAATAGACTCCTCGATCGCCCTGTCGCGCAGGGCGTCCAGCCGCGTTCCTGTTGTGGGGAGTGCGTGTTGCAAATCACCCGCCAGCGGGTCATGCAGGCGCATCGCCCGGTGCTCGTTCAATGGCCCTGAAGTGCGCGGCGCTTCGGCCGTCGAAATCGTCTCAGCCCCGCTCCAAAGCGGAGTCAACAGCAGCGCGAAAGCGCAGAGCACGGCTCGTACGACCTGTTGATGGCGGTCAACTGTGATTTGCATTGCCAGATGAGTTGCGCTTGCCTAACAGGCGCACCCGCGGCGCCTTTGCGCAGATTCCAAACGATTCCCTAGTTGCTGTCAATACCAGTGTGAGCACGCTTGTGCCATTGATTCAATGGCGAGAATGCCTCCGTTCCCAGCGAAATACCTCGGGGCAGGCGGGTGTGCCGGTGCTGCGCGTTTGTTTGTTACGGTATGTTTCCGAAGTGCTCGCCTGGTGTCAGAGTGATGTCAGTTGGCCCTTTGATAGTGCATTCATCAGGCCAATCCCCTGGCAACAAAAACCAACAAGCGGGAGACAACCCCATCGCCACCCCCACGGCAGCCCCGCCCTCGATCGCCACGCAGAAAAAAGTCGTTTTTGCCACCTCACTGGGCACAGTGTTTGAGTGGTACGACTTTTACTTGTATGGCGCAATGGCCACCATCATTGCGCGGCAGTTCTTTAGTGGGCTGGACGAAGGTTCGGCCTATTTCTTTGCCTTGCTCACCTTTGCCGTTGGCTTTGTCGTGCGGCCATTCGGTGCGCTGGTGTTTGGTCGCCTGGGCGACATGGTGGGGCGCAAATACACCTTCATCGTCACAATTTTGATCATGGGCTTGTCCACCTTCATCGTCGGTGTGGTGCCCAATTACGACAGCATTGGCGTGGCAGCCCCGTTGATCCTGATCTTTTTGCGGCTGTTGCAGGGGTTGGCGATGGGCGGGGAATACGGCGGCGCAGCTACCTATGTGGCCGAACATGCCCCCAAAGGCCGGCGCGGCGCCTACACGGCGTGGATTCAAACCACCGCCACGCTGGGTTTGGCGCTGAGTCTGATGGTGGTGCTGGGCACGCGCTGGCTGCTGGGCGACCATGCCTTTGAGGACTGGGGCTGGCGATTGCCCTTTTTGCTGTCCATCTTGATGCTGGGCGTGTCGGTCTACATCCGCATCAACCTGAGCGAGTCGCCGGCCTTCCTGCGGCTAAAAGCCAAAGGCGCGCGCTCCAAAGCACCGCTCACGGAATCATTTGCCCGCCCCTCGCGCTTGAAAACCGCTGTGCTGGCTCTGGTGGGCCTTACGGCAGGCCAGGCCGTGGTCTGGTATTGCAGCCAGCTCTATGTGCTGTTCTTCTTAATTCACTCGCTCATGGTCGATCCAACGGTCGCCACGATCATGGTGGCCATTTCCCTGTTGCTTGGGGCGCCATTCTTTGTGCTGTTTGGTGCCCTGTCAGACAAAGTGGGGCGCAAGCCCATCATCATGTTGGGCTGCGCGCTGGCGGCCGCCAGCTACTTTCCCGTATTCACCGCGTTGACCGCCGCGGCCAACCCGGCTCTGGCCAAGGCGCAATCCACCAACCGGGTGACCGTCGCAGTGGATCAGGCCGAGTGCTCTTTTCAACTCAACCTCACCGGCTCCGCCCGTTTCACCAGTTCGTGCGATATGGCCAAGCAAGCGCTGGCAGCCGCGTCTGTCAGCTACACCAATGTGGCGGGGCTGGCAGGCGCGCCTGCGGTCATCCATGTGGGGCGGGTGGCGGTACCAAGTTACAGCGCGCATGGTTTGACGGGTTTAGACGCCCGAAGCCAGGCCGAGGCGTTCAATGCCGCTTTGAACCAAGCGCTGGCTGACGCGGGCTACCCCACCAAAGCGGACATGAGCCAGGTCAACACATGGGGGGTGATGGCCTTGCTGACCTACTTGGTGGTTTTGGTCGCCATGGTCTACGGTCCCATGGCCGCGGCGCTGGCAGAGATGTTTCCCACCCGCCTGCGCTACACCTCCGTCAGCCTGCCGTACCACATTGGCAACGGCTGGCTAGGCGGCCTGCTGCCAACGATCGCCTTTGCCGTGGTCGCGCAGACCGGTGACATGTACAGCGGCCTGTGGTACCCCGTCATCGTGGCCGGTGTGACCGCCGTGGTGGGCACCCTGTGGCTCAAAGAGACCAAAGACGTTGATCTCGACAAGGTGGAATGACATCGGCGTGAGTTGACCCTGCCGCGCCCGGGTTTCATCTCATTGCCCTCGGTGCCAATCTCACAACCCTTGAATGCGGTGCATTCGTCCGCTACACCGAAACGGTGGATGATTCGACACGCGAAGCCAATGTGACGAATCATTGCCTGGACGGTGAGTCACTTCACTATTTGCACCCAGACTTGCCGACAATTTGGTGAACAGGGCAAGACCACGTCGTTCGAGTGAATATTACGGAGATGACAGGTGCGGATGGCACCGCGCGACTTGCACTCCCAAGACTGGCTCGCGGCGATGCGCATGAGAAACGACTTCCGATCAGGATCAATCCATAGATGAGATGCTATAAATTAAGTAGCTTCTTGCGTATATTCCACCTGGGCTAGAGTCCATTTTTATTCTCGGGTTGGTGGGCGAGGTCCTCGTTGGCGCCCACGCCCACTTGGGCCAGCAGGACACCTTGAGTTCGGCCATCCCCGGCATCAACCGCCGTTTCTCCACTATGAGCCGCGCCACTTCGGCCCACCGCATCCCAAAAAACAGCTCGTCGTGCACCTGCATGATTGAGAAAGGATCCGAGGAAGAGTCCAAGTTCAAATTGATCCGGCTAAAGTTCCAGTCTCGTCATTCGTACATTACTCGCCTGAAACGGTGAGTGCATTCGACCCAAACTGATCGCAGCGCGCGGCGTCAATGGGATGTCCTGCTGCTCGAAAGCGGGCTGCCGCTGCAGCGAATTTTGAATGGACCGACGCAGCGTCATCACTGCGGGCCAGCCCAATATGCCCAAGCACTTCATCCTGGGCCGCGTGCCACGCTGGCAGGCGCATCACCACATCCGCCAAATAGGATGTTTGGGCCGCATAGTCCTCTGCCAGATCGAGCCGCCCGGCCCGAGCGGCTGCAATCGCCGCCGGCACGGTGAACGTGATTCGGCACCCGGGGCAGGTTTCTAATGGACCGTGTACGGCCGCACGTGCTTCTTCGAGTGCGTACAGTGCTGCGGCTGGACTGTTTGCAAGCTGCAGGTAGGTACCGTAGATGCGGTCCATCAGGTGAAAACCGACATCCGACTGGCGTGCCACATCAAGCGCTTCGTCGAGCAACGCACGGGCTTCATCGGGTCGACCACGATGCATCGCTACTTCCGAGAGCCGCTGCAGTGAAAAAGCCTCTCCGGTGGAGGCGCCAATGGCGCGGTGCAGTCTTGCGCCCTGCGTGAGGTGCTCTTCTGCCGCAACGAGGTCGCCCGACAGCAGCTCGGCTTCGCCGCGAATCGTGGTGCCGAAGGCATACCCCCGAGCGGCGCCAATGCGCAGCGCCTCGTCTGCCAGCGATTGGGCGAAGCCAATGACATCGGCGTAAGGCCTCGCACCGTAGAGAAAGCGCTGCGTGATGCACAGTTGCCCGTCAAACACGCACATGGCCAGGTGCGGCAAATGGGCCGTTTCCTGCAAATCCGCCCAGATGCTGCGGTGCAACTCACCGCGTGCGTGGGCCGCAGCCGCCTGTGCCCAAGAGGCCACCACGAGGGCTGCCTTGTCGCCGGATTCCAAAGCGAGACGGCGCACATCGGCCGATTTTTGAGTACCCATGGTGGGGTCGATCACGCCCATTGCCGCCGCCCCGCTGTAGGCCAGTGCCTCGCACAGTCGGCCCTCCACACTGGTCGGGCGCACGCTTTCGAGTGCCTGCAGAGCCCCTTTGGGATCTCCCTGCTTGATCTGCGCAAGCGCTGCCTTGGCGCGCAGGTTCTGGGCTGCGGGCTCGCCTGCGGCGTGGGCCGCAAGGCGGTATGCCGCGACGGCCGCTGGCTGACCCATCGCGTCCAGGGCCTCAGCGCGCATACGCAGGGCATCGGCATGCGCCGGCTGGAAGCGCAGCAGCGGCTCCAGATGGCGCAACGCATCGCTAAAGCCCGCCAGCCGGAGGGCATCAGCCGCTGCCGCAAGCAGCCAGGGAAGCGATTCGCGCTGGCTGCCGCCATCGATCCAGTGCTGTGCAATCAAGGCCGGGGCAGCATCCAGCGCAGCCAGGCGCTGCGCGGCCTGGCGATGAATTTTCAGTCGCCGGTGGGGTGCAATTTGGTCGACCAGCGCTTGGCGCACCAGGTCGTGTCGAAACCGGTATTGGGTGCCGACCAGCACCAGAACGCCCGCAGCCAGCGCGGCGTCCAGCACGGCATAGGCATGCTCTTCGCCGTCAGGCAGAACGGCCGCCGCGGTCTGGGAATCAAAGGCGTCGCCCGCCAAGGCCATCCATTTGAGCGCGTCCAGCGTCGCCTCGGGCACATCACAAAGCCGGGCCGTGATGGCACCGGCCGCAGTGCGGTGCAAGTGCGTCTCGTCCCCGGAGCCGGCACCACGCGCCAGCTCAATGGCCGCAAAGGGACTGCCCTGCGCATCGCTCGCGATCCGGGCCACGGTCTCTTCGGGGATTCCCTTTGGACTGGACTGAAGGATGAGGCGGCGCATTTCATCATCGGCCAATGGCTCCAGGTCTAGCTTGCGCACGACGTTGCCGCCTGCCAACCGCAACAGGCTCCGAGCCAACTCCGATTCGGGCCCCGTCGCGCGCATGGCCAGCAGCACACACACGGGCGCACCGGCACTGGCCAGGTGCATAAGTACGTCCGCATCCGCATCGTCCATCAAGTGCGCATCGTCCACTTGCACGAGGATATTGTCATCCGCGGACAAGGCCAGCAGCAGCCGTCGAAACGCGCCGATGACCTGATGGCGGCTGAGGGGCCCTGACAAGGTCGAAGTCGGGCCTGCAAGCTGGGTCAGCAAGGCCAGCACACCGCGCGCCGGGGTGCCGACGCGATCGACTGCACCAGTGTCTGCCAGCAAAATCCGCTCCACCAGAGCCGAAATCACCGCATAAGCCCGACTGTGTTGCATGGCGTCGGCACGCAGCACGCGCCACCCTTGCCCGCTGGCTTGCACTTCGAGTTCACGGCACAAGGCCGTCTTGCCAATGCCCGCTGGCCCACGCAGCACGATAGCGCCAGGTCGATCCGGCGCGGGCATTTCCAACCACGCCAGAACTTGCGCCAGCAGCATCGCGCGTCCAATGAAAACCGCCCTAGCGGGCTGAAGGCCTTCGAGGCAACGTTGGTACACCGCTTCGGTCTGCGAATCCGGCAACACGCCGAAATCCCGCTGGAGCGCCTCGCGAAGATGCGCGTACCAGCGTATCGCGACAGCCCGGTTGCCCGCTGCAAGCTCCGCGGCCATCAACTCCCGGTGCGCCGGTTCATCACCCGGCTCTTCCTGCGCCAGCCGCTCCCACTGGCCGCTGGCACGCAGCAAGTCGGTGAAGCACGCATGCAGCCGTTCTCGCGCGGGTTCGGCCCAGGCCTCATAGCGGGCACTGGGCAGCAATTCGCCCGCATAACGATCGGCGACTTGTTGGCACGCCAGTGGGTCGCGCTGGGCGAGTGCGGCTCGCGCCAAAACCTCAAAGTCATTTGAGTCGACGCCCACCGGTCCGTCGGGCCACAGCCTTAGCGCACCGCCCTGCATCAATAAGCCGTCATGCCGACCCAAGGCTTGGCGCGCGTGATGGGCCGCCTTGCGCAGGTTGGCGGCACCCGCTTCGGGTGCCAGTTCTGGCCAGAGCGCGTCCATGGCCTGCTCGCGGGTCAGTTGTTGATGCGGCGCCAGACTCAGCAGCTGCACCAACTGGGCGGCACGCAAACTGGGCCAGCGCTGAACCGGTATTTCAGCATGGTCAACAAACACTGCAAAGCGTCCCAGAAGGTGCACATCCAGGCGCATCGAGGGGGGTGGGTCGTTGGTTATTTTTGGGGTGCCCATAGGAGTTGCAGTGTGCTACCACCGCGGCGTTCGCGCAACCGCCTGTGCGGCCAGGAACGTTTCAGGAACACCGCATCGCAATGATGGCTCCTAGCAGACAAATTTTTTGCCTGCAAATGAAATAAGGAGTAGCCATGACAACGCGACAACTCTCACTGCCCGACTGTGGACCAGCCATGCTGGTGCTGTCGGAGCCCCTGACCCGCGACGGGATCCGCCAGCTTGAATGCGGGTTTCACAACTTGCTCGTCCAGTTGCGTGGGGAACTTCCCGCAGAAGAACCCTCCCCGGGCGACCTGGAGTTCGAATCCTGGACAGCCAGCAAGTACCTAACCGATCCAATACCGAGGAGCCACCACCATGCGTAACTGTTCCATGGCACCAACGGCCAAGCCAACCGCACTGTTACTGCTAATGGCTTGTGCCAGCACCCTGGCGCTGGCACAAGCGCCCGCACCGGAGCAGGCGACGGCACAGGCCGCCGGTGACCCGCAACTCCAATGGGGACCGTGCCCGCCGTTCCTGCCCAAAGGGTGTGGCATTGCTGTGCTGCACGGCGATCCGGCCAAAGACAACCTTGACGTCTTTTTCAAAGTCCCTGGCAAATCGACCATCCCGATGCATTGGCACACATCACCTGAGCGCATGGTGCTGGTTGCCGGTGAAATGCACGCGACTTATGAAGGTCAGAAGACGGCAGTCCTAACACAGGGGATGTATGCCTACGGTCCCGCCAAACTCCCACACACGGCATATTGCGCAAGCGCCACGCCATGCATCCTCTTCATCGCCTTTGAATCGCCGCTGGATGCAGTACCCGTCGAAGTTACCAAGAAATAAGGCCTGTCCGGGAACACGAGTATTCATATCCAAGCATTCAACATTCACTCTACCAAGGAAAATCCATGACTGAATCACTTTACCAACGACTCGGCGGCGCTGAGCGCATTGCAGCCGTTGTCGACGACGTGCTGGATCGCCATGCGGTCAACCCGCTTCTGGCCCCGCGCTTTCGCGGCAAAGACTTGCCCCGCTTGAAGGTTCTGGCAACCCAGTTCTTTTGCGCCGGTTCCGGCGGGCCCCAAAAGTACGAAGGCCGTGACATGCGCACCACCCATGCCGGAATGAATGCCAACGAACAGGAGCTGGTCGCTGCGATTGACGACTTTATCGCGGCGTTGCAGGCCCAGGGCGTCGGCCAGACCGAGGTCAACGAGGTGGTGGCGATTCTCTATTCGTTCAAGGGTGACGTCCTGCGGACCTGACCCGCTCGGCGCGGTGTCAGCGAAATGCCCTGCAGCCACACGAAGCCGGTGATTGGCCCGTTACCAACCGGTTGCTGCTGGGTTTGCTGCACGACACTGCACCTTGGCGTCTCCACATGAGGTTCTTCCAGTAAGCGCGGGCGGTTTTGACCGCCCAGGAGAGGCCGGTACTTAGCTGGAACAATCGAATCACTCCTAAATCAGTAGCAACATGCGCTGGTATTTAAAGGGCTTGAGGCTGATTTGGCATGAAAAACAAGTATGCCAAGCACGTTGACCTCATTCGAAGGTGAGACTATTCCCCTGTCAATTTGACCGCTGACGCGCCTCACCCCGTTGCTGAGTTTCAGCGTCTTGGCTGACTATAGAAGACGCAAAGCCCTTGACTCAGGCTGCTGAGGGAGGACTGCCTAGAATGTCTGGCCCCTACAGGAAAGACACTCCCCCATGACCCACGGTCTCATCCGCATTCGCGGCGCGCGCCAGCACAATCTCAAAAATATTGACCTCGACATTCGCACCGGCGAGCTGACGGTGGTCACGGGCCCCAGCGGCTCTGGCAAGTCCAGTTTGGTGTTTGACACCCTGTACGCGGAAGGCCAGCGCCGCTATGTGGAGACTTTCTCGGCCTATGCCCGCCAGTTTCTGGACCGCATGGACAAGCCGGCGGTGGACCGGGTTGACGGCGTGCCGCCCGCCATTGCGATTGACCAGACCAACCCGGTGCGCTCCAGCCGCTCCACCGTGGGCACCATGACGGAGCTGAACGACCACTTGAAGCTCTTGTTTGCCCGCGCCGGCCAGTTGTTTGACCAGGACACAGCGCAAGCGGTGCGCCATGACTCGCCCGAGACGATTTACGCGCAACTGCAAGCCCGGGTGGGTGAGGGCGATGGGCGTTTGGCGGTGACCTTTCCGGTGGAGTTGCCGGGCAGCGCCACGGCGGAAGAAATTGAGCAATGGCTTTCGGTGAGCGGGTTCACCAAGGTGCAGGCGCAGCGCGAGGTGGCCACGCCCACCGGGCCGCGCCA
>JBBKVN010000285.1:0-12616 GCA_037968455.1 Rhodoferax sp. | reverse complement strand
ACCCCCGACCCCCGACCCCCGACCTCACTTATTTTAAGGTCTGACTTTTTGGTGTATAAAGAGGTTACGATTGTTCGGAAGAGAATACAGGTGAGAGTAGCTGTCGCATCCATTGTGCTCTTTATATCCGGAATTGGCTGCGTGCCATCGCCCGTGCTAGACGAACTGTACTCAGATTCAGGTCTGCAAGTATTTAAGTCTGACGGAACCCTGCTTATCCTTTTCAAGAATGATCCAAACCTAGTCTTTAGTCCGAGTGAAAAATGGGATATAAGTATCAACGGTGAGAAAGTCGCAACAATATTTGAAGAAACGCATGCGAAACTTGAGCTGGGAATTGGCAGTTATACGATCGAGGCGTCTGAAAGCAACATTTTCAACAACTCATCCGTCGGGAAATTTATTCAGAGCTTTTTGAGCTCACAAGAGGATACTGTCGGACCTTCACTGGCATTGAATATTGACAAACCGGGTACAGTGGAATTCGTCAGACTTAGTCTGCAATCAACGATCTTCCTTGAAGGTATGGACGTAATTGATAACGTCGCTGTTGGTCGATACGTTGTCAGCCACGGTGTAACTCTGCAGCGTATAGGCAAGGATAAAGCCGATGCTCTACTACAAAATACGAGATCGATAGCTTTAACAGAAAACCTGTCTGAATGAGAGAATGAATTCATTCCTATGTGAGTGCTTACGATATTTTTTGCTGTAAATTATACACATTCCCTCCTTGCGGCACACCCGTATGCCATTTCTTTCAGTATCAGCTTTGGCAAGCGAATGATTCTGGAATCATCGACACGCTACGCAACCGTCGTCTGAAGGCTATTCCTGACGTACCGTATCAAAGTTCGCCTTCAGTTCCGTGCCGATGATCTCAACGTGTACGGACGATATTATTCGCGATTCTGTTGATCACTTCATGGGCCTTTATCTTCCATCTGTTATCAGCTGAGAGCGATCCAGAAACTGCTACACACCTGCGTACCTATATCGTCAACGCATGCTGTAAGCGTCCTCGAATCACTTAGCTTGACCCACATCTCCTCAAGACGCCCAGGTTGATGTTAACCAGAATGACCACAAGGTTTGGACGACCCAGTCCTTAAAAGGAGGGACGCTGATGTCCAGCTCTGTGCAGCAGTGGGTCAACCACGAGTTTGCCACTGTGGCGTTCGGCGAAGCTCGGCTTGATCGGCGCTCTCGTTCTATTCTGGTTGACCTTGGACGGCATTGCGGTAGAACATGTAAATAAGAGTGGCCGACGCGAAGTAGTGTCCCACAAGTGTATTTTGAGACACTCCCTCGAGACGTGAAGCCCCTGCCCTGCCGGGCTGAAGCAGGATACTTGTCGGGCTCACCGAATGCCACTCCTTTAGATGCTGAATGCCGAATGCATTCTCTGTATGTAAGAGGCGGGGTGGGAAAACCCGCTGAGGATACTCCAACAGTTCCCGGTTCGTCATCAAGCGTAAATCAACCACTTCCGCTTGTTAGCATTGACGATCTTTATCACTAATTCACGAATGTTAACCCTACCAACTTATGTGGCACTTACTCGGCTGTAGTTGCCAGGAGGGATGTCCTCTCACGATTCTCTCTCCGGGAGCCGAAGCTTCCTTCGTGACATTGTCAGGGCAGCTCTTTATCCATGATTAGCTGCGAATGAAACCGCATTTAGTGACACCAGACCGCATTCATCAGTAACCGGCAAACAATCGATGCACCAACAGGTAGTCTCGCGGGACGTCTGAGACCTCTCGATCGGCGGCTGTGTACCGAGAGTGTGTAATTGACCGTTTTGAAGGTAGCTAGAGTGCCTATATGGTTCCCTCTATGGGACTCTGTTGAGGCAAATCAATATTGTACGGCGCTCATTGCATAATAATATGCTTTTCACTGTTAGCTGCCAGCAAGACGACAATCCGGTCACAGCGAAATATTCCTGCAATGCTGTTGTGTATCAGTGTGAGCCCGCCCGCGCTGGTCTATACCAGCCTCAGCCGCTCACTCGCAGACGGCGAGAAGGCCTATGAGACTTCCGGCAGTGCTGCCGAAGCCGGAGCACTCAAGGTTATCATCAACACTTGATGGCCAGCTTGCAAAATCTCAACATGAGTCATCACATTTTCTGAAACGACGCACCACTGGTAGCAGGGCCAGGAATACAAGGGCCTCAACCGTGGTAAAGAACGCCACGCCCGATGCGCCAGTCGCCGTTGTAATGTGAAAGACATTAAACGCCGTATTGTGAAACGTATGGGCAATAATGCTGACCCATAAACTACGAAACCAGATGAAAAAACAACCCCATACAAACCCCATCATGGTCGCAACGAGGGTATAGCCTGCACCGTAGGACATTGCCGCACCGAAGGTCATATCGCCATCATAGAAGGCCCGTAGCGGCCAGACGATGTGCCAAACCCCGAACAAGATGGATTGAATGACGTTAGCCCGCATGTTGGACATAGCGACCACCAAGTGGGTAATCAGCAGGCCGCGAAACAGGCTTTCCTCCATCAGGGCGTTTACCAGATTGGAGGTAAGGAGGCCGATTGAAGAGACAAGATCATTCTGGTCATCTGCTTGCTGCCCAAGTGCAAAACCCTGAATATCAATGGTGAATTTGGGTACCTCCCCCTGTGCCGCGAGAAGCAGAAACTGGATGAGGAATGTTGCGGTCATGACAAGGGCAGTAAAGCCGATACCAATCCCGATCGCTGAGGCGGTAGAGGTCTTGCGAAAACCAATGCGTGTCAGACCAAAGCCGGACCAAATGGCGTACGTGACCACGATGGCCAGTCCCAGCACTTTTGTAAGTACTTGTTCTCCGAACCATTCGTCAGATCGAACTACAAACACGTCGATGAAACGGAGACCAAAGCAGAGAAGAAAGATCAAAATGGCCGTGCGAACGAAGTAAGCCGAACCTCTACTTTCAAGATGCCCAGCATCAACCATGTTATCCATCCCACAAATCAAAAGGAGACTCAGGGTGAGTCGATGGGCTGTTTCGGCGCAGCGTAGTACGACATGGATGCCTTTCAGAGGATCGGGGTCCAGCGAACTTAGCTGCGTACAGCCAGATCACGGTTCCAACGTTTCTGAGATGGTCCAACCTGGCACCTCCTGCGATGAGAAGTACGATACATCTCATCGGTCCCGGCTATCCTAGTGCCTGCGTTGCAGCTCAGCATTGATTTGCGTCAATGTGTCAGACAACCCGACGCGTTCAAGTTCTACTTGACGAGGATCGTCTCGTCCCGAACGCAGGCTTCGAAAGAGAAGTAATCATGGCAGCAACTAAAACAGACCGCACTTTCATACCGGCAAATCCTGGGGTCTGAATCAGGCGGTGAGTGTCATGACAGTACGAGGCGCCAAACTTTGATGTGTTTTGGACTTCACCGGATATTCACAGTCGCCACGAAAAACTGCGCAAAGCAACTCCCAGGAGCTCTTTTTGTGTAGAGTAGGTCGACGCATTGTTGATATGTGCTGGGACAACGGAATCGGCAAAGTGAGTGTGGGGCATCCCTTGCCTTCGAGTTCAGATTTCTCGATGAGAAGTTCTCCGCCGTCCATTCCTCGTCGCTCCTTGGAAATTCTGCAATCGGTTGGCTCGCCGAAGGCTCGAGAGTCTGCTTTGAAACGCCAAGGGCTACTTCCGATTTGGGTCGAAGTTCCTGCCGTTCACGGCCGTCAACTTTCAAGCAGCCAAACGAATTTCAATCGCCACTGCCCCGGCAGCGTTCTTTTCAGCGATCGCCTTGCGCTCGTTGGCGCCTGCGGCCTTGAAAGCCGGACTCGTGCAGGTGGCCCGCGCGCCGGTTGCTCTGGCAAAGTGTTCGACTGGCTTGTCCCAGGGCCGTCCCGCCGTGTGCGGCAGCGCACAGACTGCCGCAGCCTTTGGCGCCTAGTCTGAACGGCTATGAAGCTTCCGTTCACGATAGAACAGTTTTACGGAGTCTTCCGTAACTACAACACTTCCATGTGGCCGGCACAGTGGTTCCTTGTCGCCATGGCCCTGGCCGCAGTGGTAGCGACGCTGAGGCCTCGGCCTTGGTCTGGTGTTGCCGTGTCCGCCATCCTCGGGGTGCTTTGGGCCTGGATCGCCTTGGCCTACCACCTCGCTTTCTTCGCACGCATCAGTCCTCCTGCCTATGCGTTTGCCGCCCTCTCGATGATCGGCGCAGCCGTGTTCATCTGGCAGGGTGTGATTCGACGCCGGCTCACCTTCCAGTGGGTAACCGGTCCGAAGGCGTTGACAGGGGCTGCGCTCATTGTCTTCGCCCTGGTCGTGTACCCGGTCTGGTCGGCCTACGCCGGTCATCCGTATCCGTCGACACCGACCTTCGGCCTGCCGTGCCCGACGACGATCTTCACCATCGGCATGCTGTGCTTCGCCGTGCCGCCAGCGCCGCGCAGTCCGATAATCGTTCCCTTGTTGTGGTGCCTTGTCGGTGCCCAGGCTGCGTTTCTCCTCGGCGTGCAGCCTGACCTCGGGCTCCTTCCTACCGGCTTGGTGGCAATAGTTCTTCTGGCGACCGCAGGTCAGACGCAACGGAAAGTGACATCATGAGCACACGCAGACAGTTCTCCGCTGCGACGTCGTGCCTGGTAGCCAGCCCGCTGGCGCTTTCCGGCTGTTCCCAAGAGCCTGCGACGAATAGCTACGAAGCGGTCGCCCAGCGCACTTGGCAGTTGGGTGCCATGACGGGTCACGGTGGCGCCGAGCTCGGTCGGGAGCTGGTTCGTTACGCCACGCTGGCCCCGTCCAGCCACAACACGCAGTGCTGGCAGTTCGCACTTGACGGCAGTGGCCGGTCCATCACCATCCAGCCCGACCTGACGCGTCGTTGCCCTGCGGTAGATCCGGACGACCATCACGTTTTCGTCTCGTTGGGCTGCGCTACCGAGAACCTGATCCAGGCCGCGCTTGCCCACGGCCTCAAGGCTGAGGTGCAGTTCGACCCAGCCAGCGACGCGGTGCGTGTGACGCTTGAACCCACGCAAGCCCAGATCACACCACTGTTTACGGCAATCCCCCTTCGCCAATGCACGCGCGGTGACTATGACGGCAAGCCGTTGTCAGGCGAAGAACTGACGCTGTTGCAGCGTGCCGGAAGTTCGGACATGGTGCGCCTGTTGCTGTTGACGGAGCGTTCGGCGATGGAGCAAGCGCTGGACTACGTGATTCAAGGCAACACGGCGCAGATGGCCGACGCAGCCTTCGTCAAGGAGTTGCTGGCCTGGATCCGGTTCAATGGCGCCGATGCTGTTCGCACCCGCGACGGGTTGTACAGCGCGTCCTCTGGCAACCCCAACATCCCGTCATGGATCGGCGATCTGGCGTTTCGCTGGGTCTTCACGCCGAAGGGCGAGAACGACAAGTACGCGCGGCAGGTGCGCAGCTCCGCCGGTATCGCGGTGTTCGTCGGCCAGACTGCCGACAAGATGCATTGGGTGGACGTGGGGCGATGCTACGAGCGCTTCGCACTGCAGGCCACGGCGCTGGGCATTCGCAATGCCTTCTTGAACCAGCCGATTGAAGTGGCGGCACTGCGGCCGCCCTTCGCCGCCGCACTGGGCCTGACAGGCCAGCGGCCGGACCTGGTCGTGCGATTCGGTCGCGGCCCATTGCTGCCACGCTCACTGCGGCGGCCGGTCGAGGCCGTTCTGGTGTGAGCGACAGGCATCGAACCAAAGGAAATGCAATGGCAGTGCTGATATGGCTAGGTATCGCGCTTGCAGTGCTGGTCGTCGTTGCTATTGGGTTGCGCGTAGTCGGCACTGCCCGATGGGCTGCGCTGGTTCGCACGCACACCGACATGCTCGAATCCCGCAACGTTGGGGCGCAGGGTCGGTTCCCGTCACCCGCGCGCTATGACGCGCACGAACTCGAAGAGCTCCCTGCGCCGGTGCAACGTTACTTCCGCGCGGTGCTGACGGACGGACA
Organism: Rhodoferax sp.; assembly: GCA_037968455.1. Classification (GTDB taxonomy): domain Bacteria; phylum Pseudomonadota; class Gammaproteobacteria; order Burkholderiales; family Burkholderiaceae_C; genus Rhodoferax. Next base: position 6,651 of record JBBKVN010000285.1, on the reverse strand, counting down.
GCCGATCATTGCCGGGGCTACTATCGAGATGACGGGCACCATCAACATGTCGGCTACCGCCGAGCAATGGAAGCCGTTCACCTCGCGTCAGCGGGTTGTCACCCGAAGACCAGGATTCTTGTGGGATGCCCAGGTGGACATGCTTCCCGGCGTACCCGCGCACGTGGAAGACAGTTACATCGCCGGCAACGGCAGCCTGTATGCCAAGCTGTTCGGGCTCTTCACGGTGGCCAACTCACACGGCGACGGCGAGATCGCGCGCGGCGAGTTTATGCGCTACTTTGCTGAAAGCCCGTGGTATCCCACTGCACTGCTGCCCAGCCAGGGCGTGCGGTGGGAAGCAGTGGACGACGCCTCAGCCAACGCCACCATCGTCGATGGCCCGATCACATTGACCTTGCTGTTCCGCTTCAACAATGCCGGCTTTATCGCCTCAGTGCGTGCAGAGGCGCGGGGTGCCGGGGTGGGCAAGGACGGGGACATGCTGATGCTGCCCTGGGACTGCGGCTTGTCCGACTACCGGCCGCAGGACGGCATGCTGATTCCGATGGCCGGTGAAGCGGCCTGGGTTCGGCCTGAAGGCCGCAAGGCGTACTTCGTTGGACATGTCCAGAAGCTGCGCTACGCGTTCTTGCCATGATTCTGGGGAAATGGCTCCGGCAGGCACCCTTGGCAGGCTATTTTGCGCTGACATTTTCCTGGTCCTGGGCTTGCTGGGGTTTGTCGCCGGTTGTCAGACCGCAGCTGCCCTGGCTCGCGGCGCTGCTGATGTTTGCCGGCAGCTTCGGGCCAAGCCTTGCCGCGGTCGTGGTGGTGGCGAGCACCCGCAAGTGGGTGGGTCTGCGCGCCTGGTTGGCGCACTGTTTGCAGTGGCGCATCGGCTGGGGTTGGTGGGCCTTCGCCCTGCTTTTGCCCCTGGCCTTGATGTCCATGGCGGCGGGATTGCACATCGCGTGGGGTGGCGCCATCGCCACTTCGCCGGCATCCGGGCACCTGCTGATGACTCTCGTGAATCTGCCGCTGATTGTGCTGCTGGGCGGGCCCATGGGAGAAGAGTTCGGCTGGCGCGGCTATGCATTGCCTGTTCTGCAAGATCGATTCGGGTGGCGTGCCGCCAGCCAGGGTCTGGGGTTGGTGTGGGGCGTGTGGCACCTGCCGCTGTTCTTCATCGAGGGCACTTCGCAAGCCCACATCCCGCTCGCCCTGTTCTTGCTGAGCGTCGTGGCCATGTCCGTCTTGTTTGCGTGGCTGGTCAATCGCACCGCGGGCAGCGTGGTGGTGGCGCTGGTGCTTCACACGGCAATCAACTTCTGGCCGTCCGTGGTGCCTGTACTACCCACCGAAGTCAGCTACCGGGCCTACGCGTTCGTCGTCGCCATACTGGTGCTGCTGGCGTTGGGGCTGATGGCCAAGCGCGGCGCGGTCGGTCCGGCTCAGGGTTTCGTTGAGGCAAAGCCATGAACACCCTGTTTCTCGCGCAGGCCGCAGTGCCTTTGGCCCTCATTCTGTGGATGGCGCTGGCGTCGCCACGCAGCACGTCAGGTTTCTGCATCCAGTTCGCGGCCAGCGCCGCCTGTCTGTGGTCCGCCGCCTGGCTTGGCATCTGGCTGGTGCCGCCCTGGTGGGCACCGTTGGGGTTCGGTGCGAGTCTCCTGGCCGCTGCCTGGCTAGGGCTGCGTCAGCGCCGCCCGTTTGCGTCGCCATGGCCTCGGACCCTGGGTGCGTGGGTCGTTGCAGCGCTATTCACCGCGCTAGGTGTGGCATCGGCAGACGGCATCGTCACCGCATGGCGCAGCCACACCCCGGCGCCACTGCCGCTGGTGAACCTGGCATTCCCGTTGGGGCCGGGCCACTACCTCGTCGTCAATGGTGGCAGCGACTTCAGCACCAACGCCCACCTCTTGACGCTCGATGCCAGCGTGCCCCGGTTCCGCGACTGGCGCGGGCAATCCTATGGCGTCGATCTCCTGCAAATCGACGGCCTCGGGCTGCGCGCGAAGGGTCTGCAGCCTGCAGACCCGCGTGCCTATCGCATCTACGGCGCACACGTTCTGGCCCCGTGCGCCGGCCGGGTCGTGCTCGCGGTGGACGGACTGCCCGACATGCAGGTTCCGCAGATGGACCGCGCGCACATCGCGGGTAACCACGTCTTGCTGCGATGCGAGCTGGCTGATGTACTGCTCGGTCACTTGAGCCCGGGAAGCGTGCGGGTCCGCGAGGGGGACGCGGTCGCCGCGGGCGTCTGGCTGGGTTCGGTTGGGAACTCGGGCAACACCGGTGAGCCGCATCTGCATGTCCACGCACAGCGGCCGGGTCCAGTGGGTGCGCCGTTGGGCGGTGATCCCTTGCCGATCCTGTTCGACGGCCGCTTCCCCGTGCGCGGCGACCGTATCGAATCACAATGAAGCAGAGTATGCGATGGTCCGTGCTTGCCCTGGTACTGGTGGGCGCGCGGTTCCTGATCGGCTGGCGATTCAACAGCGACATGGCACAAGCCCGGGAACGCGCGGCAGAAGGCGCCGTGCTGCTGCAGACGCGCTGCGGACCCATTGAGGTTCGGGCGTCGCTGACAATCTCCGCAACACATACCCAGAGGAGTTCGAAATGTCGAGTACCCCGAAGGACACACGCGCCACCGTAGTTCCTTGTTTGCGCTATCGTGACGCGCCGAAGGCCATTGAATGGCTCTGCTCGGTCTTCGGCTTTCAGAAGCAGCTTGTCGTTCCAAGCGATGACGGAACGATTGCGCACGCGCAGCTCAGCTTCGGAAATGGGATGGTCATGCTGGGCTCCGTTTCCAAAGCAGAGAACGAATTCGGTCGCCTCATCAAACAGCCAGACGAGATTGGCGGCATGGAAACGCAAAGCCCGTATCTCATAGTTTCAGATGCTGACTCGGTCTACCAGCGAGCAAAGGCCGCAGGAGCGAAGATTGAAATTGAAATCAAAGATGAGGACTACGGAGGTCGAGGGTTTAGCTGCCGAGACATGGAGGGCCATTTGTGGAACATCGGCACCTACGACCCGTGGTGACGCCCAATCCTTCCTTCCAGCGGACTGCCTTCGGCAGCCGCTGAAATCAAACGTTGGACGTCATTGCTTGTCTGTTACCCCGAGACCAAAGATGCCTAATTCCAAGTCGATTGAGCTGTTCTCCTCTCGACCGCGGGCAAGCGCTGTCCTCGCCGTTTTGCTTCTCATCATGGGTCTAGTCTTCGTAAGTGGCCTAGTGCCAACGTCTCCAAACCACAAGTACTTTCCCGGTCACGAATGGTTCATGGCAATCGCCTGCTGGGCGTTGGCCATTTTCTTTTGCTACTGTGCCGCCAAGGGCCGCAAACGAAAAGGGCAAGAAGGAATGAAGTGAACAACGCATCCGCGCTGTCTCAGTTGGTTGCACTGCCTGTTCACAAGGTGGCTCTCCATTGCGGGCTGGCATCCTTCAACCCTTACTCTTCCTGTTTTCGAGTCCCAGTGCCGAACGTCAGCTGCTGGTCGAAAGCGTGAGCACAAGGCGGAGCCGGGAAGGTGACATTCACTGCGATTGTCCTGTCGGACAAAGTCAGCTTGTGACGTTCCCAATGGATACCCGCTATCTGCTAGGTCTTGACCTTCAGTTTTTCACGAACCATGCTTGAACGACCGCCACCGGCAAGTAGGCTGCGAATCCGGTCGGTGGATGCGGCAAGTCTGTCGCCGAGCCTTGATAAACTGCACAAAGAGTTTTTTACCAGTTTTTGCGGCTGCTGTATGGGCAACTCCGCTTTACATTTTCTGGGAATTGATTGACGAACAAGTAAATTGCCATCTTTGAGTGAAATTAATTGTTAGTCAGTGCGCTTCTGCTCTAGCAACCATTTTCAGGGGAATTCGCCATTCAAAATTGACTGAATTCCCCCAATGCCGGTTTACTTCTGCTTGACCGCCGTGACTTCAATTTCAACCAGCCATCCGGGGTTGACCAAGCCGCCCACCGCCATGGTGGAGCGGGCGTTCAGCGATGCCTGTTCGCCGCCAAAAAACTGGGCGTAACCTTCGGAGAAGCCGGCGAAGTCCATTTTGCCCAGCTTGGGGTCTGCGACCAGGAAGACCTGCACCTTGACCACGTCCTTCAAGGTCAGCCCCAGCTCGGTCAGGCTGGCCTTGATGCGGGTCAACACACCGATGGTCTGGGTCTTGGTATCACCAAACGCTTCGATACTGCTGGCAGGGACGGTGGTGTTGACCACGGGCGGCACCTGGCCGCTCAAGTAAATGGTGTGCATGCCCGCCGGAACTTCCACCGCTGCAGCGATGGGCGAGTTGGGGTTGGCCGACTTGTGGCGCACGACATCGGCAGCGTGGGCGGCCGTGCTGGTCAGCGCGCCAAACATAAGGGCCATGGCGGCGCAGAGAAGTTTGTGTTTTTTCATGGTTGGATCATTCAATTGGGTAAAGGAAAAAAAGAGACTACTGGACGGCGGATTGGTCGTTGTCCATATTGACCTTGCTGGACACCGACCGTCGCGCCGAGGCGACCTGCGGCATGTCAACCGGTCCGGCCTGATTGCTCATGCCGGAACGGATATAGGTCAGCACCGACACCATCTGGCTGTCGTTCAGCGCATCTTTGAAGGTCGGCATACCGCCACGGCCTTTGAGCACGGTCAGGGCCAATGTGGTGATGTCTCCCTGCACGAACTTGTTGTTGGCCAGGGCCGGAAACGCACCAGGAATACCTTCGCCTTTGGCCTGGTGGCAGGCTGCGCATTTTTGCTGGTACAGCGTTTGCCCTTCTTTGACGGACTGGGCCCAGCCAGGTGCGATCGCCATGCTGCACAGACCGATCGCCAGGGCACGTTTGAACAGGGTAGGCATTTCCATCGCTCTGCCCCGTTCAGCCTGCCGTGGCACGCACGTGCAGCTTGGCGATTTGCTGCCAGGATGACTCGATTGCACCAGCTATCCATCCCGTCAGATAGCTCAGGTGTTCACCTGCCAGGTAGACGCGACCTTCTGGTTCGAGCAACAGCGGGTAGGCGGTTTTGCGCGACTCGGCATCCCAGTCGGCCCAGCCACCCATGCTGTACTTCACTAGGTGCCATGCGACGGAGAAGGACTTCTCTGCGTTTTCGGCGTACTGGGGAAACACTTTCTGGCCCGCTGCGATGGCGAACTTGGCGCGTTCGGCGGGGGGCATGCTGCTGACCTCCACCGCGTTGGCCAGGAAGTTGTAGTAGCCCAGCAGCACGCCTTTTTTGCCTTGCCAGTTGGTGGAGGGCAGCGAGATATTGCCCACGCCCTTGAAGTCGGTGCGGATGTGGCCGCCGTAGATGGCATCGTCTTCCTCCCAAAAGCGACGCTTCATCTGGATGCCGATTTTGCCCACCGGTTCATAGGACACGGCTGCAATCGCTGCCTTGAACTTGGGTGAGAAGTCGGTGTCGATGTTCTTCAGCACCGACAGTGGAATGGTGCACACGCAGAAGTCGGCGCTGATCGCCCGCTCTTTGCCCGTCACGGTGTCTTTCACCTGCGCGGTGACACCTTTGTCGTTCTGGCGGATGTTTAGCACTTCGGTGTTGTAACGGATCTGCTTGCCCACATGTTTGGCAAAGCCCTTGGCGATCTGGTCCATGCCGCCGATGGGCTGGAACATGGTGGTTTGCTGGGTAAAGCTTTGCACCGATTTGTAGATCTTGCCCAGCTTGGAGCCCAGCAACTCCTTGAAGCCCAGCGGGTCCGACGGTGTGCCTGCGCCCGGGGTGGTGCCCGCCCCCGGATTGACCTTGTAGCCACGGCCCGCCGTGCCCACGTATTTCAGATCACCTTTGCTCAGGTAACCTTCATTGGCCAGGTATTCCAGCAGCAGGACTTTGTCCTCGCTCGAAAGTTGTGCATCCAGTTTGCCGTCCTGCACCGTTTTGGATAGCAGCTCAGCCACATGGCCGCGCATGTCGGCCTTGATTTCACCCTGGCGCATGCGTTTGCCGGACAAGGCGCCTGCTTTGTCGAAATACACGTAGGCCGCATCGTTGTCATTGACGAATACTTCCAGCGGTATGTCGAATTCCTTGGTGTAGTGGAGTGTAGAGCGGTGGTTGTATGGAATGCGCCATGGGCCGTGGTTGATGTATTCCCCCGTGTCAAAGTCGCACACCTGCTTTTCGCCGCCCAGTTCGGTTAGCTCAAAGCCACGTCGCGCGGTTTGGCAGCGACCTCCTGCGAAGCCTCGTGCTTCCACGATCTCGCAGCTGTAACCTTGCTTTCCCAGCTCAAACGCGGCTGTCATCCCCGCGAGCCCTGCGCCCAAAATTAGCACTTTTTTGCCGTTGCCGCTGCCTGTTAGAGCCGGCGGTTTGTCTGCGGTGGAATCTATTCCCATGCCCCAGGCGCTCATGGTTGCCATGGTCAGGCCAAGGCCACCGATGGCAGCTGTTCGGTAGAGAAATTCGCGTCGTGTTGGGATGCCGTTAAAAATTGCGGGTGATAAGTCACTCATATAACTAGAACTCCATAAATTGAGAAAAAACGCCGATCAAACCTGTCAACTCCAACGCAGCTTCCGTGCCAATATCTAATCGTTGCGATTTTTCTTTTCATCCCCTCATCGAAGGTCATCCGATAAGCGGCGCCGTGGGCTAGGACCGTGCGCGGCAGAAGGCATCGAAG
>JBBKVN010000284.1:0-12829 GCA_037968455.1 Rhodoferax sp. | reverse complement strand
GTGGCCCACCACGCGGCCGGTCTTGCCGCGGGCAAGCTCGGGCACGTCGGGGTTTTTCTTCTGCGGCATGATGGAGCTGCCGGTGGTGAAGCGGTCGGCAATTTGCACAAAGCCAAAATTCTGGCTCATCCACAAAATCAACTCTTCGCTGAAGCGGCTGATGTGCACCATGCACAGCGAGGCGGCAGCGCTGAATTCAATGGCAAAGTCCCGGTCACTCACAGCGTCCAAGGAATTCTGGCAAACCTGCGCCACACCTTGTGCGTCGACCATGCCCAGTGTTTTGGCGACGCGCTCCCGGTCCAGCGGGTAGCTCGTGCCGGCCAAAGCGGCGGCGCCCAGAGGCAAGCGGTTGGTGCGGCGACGTACATCAGCCATGCGCTCGGCATCGCGGCTGAACATCTCCACATAGGCCAGCATGTGGTGGCCAAAGCTGATGGGTTGGGCCACTTGCAGGTGGGTGAAGCCAGGCAGGATCACGTCAACGTTTTTCTCAGCCACTTCAATCAGGGCAATTTGCAGGTCAGACAGCAAGCCGCTGATCAGGTCAATTTCACTGCGCAACCACAGGCGCACGTCGGTGGCGACCTGGTCGTTGCGGCTGCGCCCGGTGTGCAGGCGTTTGCCGGCGATGCCCACCAACTCGGTCAGGCGGGCCTCGATGTTGAGGTGCACGTCCTCCAGGTCCAGCTTCCAGTCGAACTGATCGGCTTCAATCTCTTTGGCGATGGTGCTCAAGCCGCCCTGGATGGCGCTGTGGTCTTCAGCACTGATGATGCTCTGGGCGGCCAGCATTTCGGCATGGGCCAGGGAGCCGGTGATGTCGGCCTGCCACAGGCGCTTGTCAAAGAAAACGCTGGAGGTGTAGCGCTTGACCAGATCGCTCATGGGCTCGGAGAACAGGGCCGACCAGGCTTCAGATTTTTTTTCGAATTGGTTGTTTGACATAGATCTTGGGGTGGGCGCTTCGAGAGTGCCGGTGTTTGGGGTTGAGCTTGCAGCAACAGTTCATCAATAATCGGACTCGCGCAGCCTGCGCGCCTGTCCGGTGAACACCTACTGATTATTGATGAAAGACACCCAAATTTTATCGGCCTTCCATGAACTGGCCCCGGCGCCCGCCGAGCCGGGGCCGGGGCGGGTGCTTGTTTTTGACGCCTGCCATGTGGGTGTGGTGTTGCGGGCAGTGCTGTTTGTCGAGGCGGTGGTCGGAGTGGGCGCCATGTTTGGCACGACGACGGCCATCGGCTGGCTAACGCAGATGTCGCTGATCACGGGCGGTGCTTTGCCGGCCACTTTGCTGTGGCTGATCATGGCCTGCAGCCTGAAAAAAGGTCTGGCGCGGCTGAGTTCGCCGCTGCAACAATTTGCCGGGGTGGTGCTGGGCGCTCTGGCGGGGCTTTATGGCTGTGGCCTGCTGTCCCTGGTGGGGGTGCTGGACCCCGTGCCTTGGCTGGCCAGCGCGTTTTCGGGTGCGTTGCTGTCTGCCGCACTGGTGGCGGCGTTGGTGTTGCGCGCCAAGGGTAAAACCCCAGCGGCAACAGCGGCCAGGTTGACCGAACTGCAGGCCCGCATTCGCCCCCATTTTTTATTCAACACCTTGAACAGCGCCATTTCACTGGTTCGCGCTGAGCCCGCCAAGGCTGAGGCCATGCTGGAGGATTTGAGTGACCTGTTTCGCCACGCTTTGGAAGAGCAGGGCGAGTCCGTCACGCTGGCCGATGAAATTGCCTTGGCGCAGCGCTACCTGGCCATCGAGCAGGTGCGGTTTGGCGAACGTATTCAGCTGGAATGGGCGCTGGACCCCAAAGCGTCGGGCGCTCGTTTGCCTCCCTTGTTGCTTCAACCGCTGGTGGAAAACGCGGTCAAACACGGGGTGGAGCCCAGTGCAGACGGCGCCCATATTCGTATCTCGACAGAATGCCGTGGGTCGATTGTGATCATCAAAGTCACCAACACCGTGCCGGCCGGTCAGGGCGAGCGCGGCCATGGCCTGGCCTTGGACAATGTGCGTGACCGCCTGAGCTTGTTGCACGATGTCCAGGGCCAGTTCCAAAGCGGCTGCAAAAACGGTGTCTTTCAAGTTCGAATTCAAGTGCCGCTGTGAAGAAAAGTAGGGGATCGCCATGGTGATGACGGTGTTGATCGTGGATGACGAGTTGCTGGCGCGCACCCGCCTGCGGACACTCTTGGGCGACTGCACCAAGCCGGTGACCCGCGTCGAGGCCGAGGCGGCCAACGCGGCGCAGGCCATGGCGTGGTTGACGCACCACTCGGTGGACGTTGCGCTGATTGATATCAACATGCCAGGGGCCAATGGCATGAGCTTGGTGAGCAGCCTGCGCGCCTTGCCGAACCCACCGGCGATTCTGTTCGTAACGGCGCACGCCGAGCACGCCCTGCAGGCGTTTGAACTGGATGCGGTGGATTATTTGACCAAACCGGTGCGCTTGGAGCGCCTGCAGGTTGCGCTACAAAAAGTAGAGCGGCTGTCGCAGTCTGCTCGGGTGATAGAGCCGGATTTGGTGGATGATTTTCTGCTGATTCAAGTGCGTGGACGAGCTGAGCGGGTCAAGGTCTCGGACGTGCTGTACTTCAAGGCGGAGCAGAAATACGTGAACGTTCGCACGCTGGCCCAGTCTTATTTGCTGGAGACCTCCTTGAACGAGTTGGAGGAGCAGTACCACGACCGCTTCATGCGCATCCACCGCAATGCCTTGATCGCACGCCGTGCCGTGCGGGCGCTTGAAAGGCACCACGACGCGGACGAAGGCGAGGGCTGGGCGGTCCGCCTGGATGGGGTGGAGGAATTGCTGTTTGTGTCCCGTCGTCAACTGTCTTCGGTGCGGGAGATGGTGGCAGGTGCGGCGTGAGACGCTATTGAAATAAGAGCATCTCACGACCGTCCAGTATAGGGCTAAGCCCTATTGGTCACTTAGCCTGTATTTCGCAGGCCGGCGGCAATGCCGTTGATCGATATGTGAATACCGCGCTGCACCCGGTCATCCTCCTGGCCGCCCGCCCGGTAGCGCCGAACCAATTCGACCTGCAGATGATGCAAGGGATCAATATAGGGAAAGCGGTGACGGATGGAGCGCTGCAACGCCGAATTGTTCGTGAGGCGGTGTTTGTCCCCAGTAATTTGGGTGAGCGCAGCCGCTGTACGGTGCCACTCCGCCTCAATCGCCGAGAAAATTTTCTTTCGTTGACGGGTGTTGGTCACCAACTCCGAGTACAACGAGGCAAGCGCCAAATCACTCTTGGCCAACACCATGTCAATGTTGGACAGCAGGGTCTTGAAGAACGGCCACTGCTTGTTCATTTGCTGCAGCAAGGCCAGCTTTTCCTTGCGGGCTGCTGGACTGCCTTCACTCAAGAACTGCTCAATGGCCGATCCAAAACCAAACCAGCCCGGCAGCAGCAAGCGGCATTGCCCCCAGCTAAATCCCCAGGGAATGGCCCGCAGGTCTTCAATTTGCAATGAGGCTTTGCGGGATGCCGGGCGTGAACCAATGTTCAACTGCGCAATCTCGCGCAACGGGGTCGCGGCAAAGAAGTAATCGGTGAAGCCTGGAGTTTCGTAAACCAGGGCACGGTAGGCCGCCATGCTGCGCGTCGACAGTTCAGCGGCAGTGTCCAGGAAGGGCTGGGTCGCCGACTTGGTCGGTTGCAGCAAGGTGGCTTCCAGCGTGGCTGCGACCAGGGTTTCCAGGTTGCGCCGGCCAATCTCCGGGTTGGCGTATTTGGAACCAATGACTTCACCCTGCTCCGTCAGACGAATCTGCCCGCGTACCGTGCCGGGTGGCTGCGCCAGAATGGCCTGGTAGCTTGGGCCGCCGCCACGGCCGACCGTGCCGCCCCGTCCGTGGAACATGCGCAGCTGAATGCGTTTGGTGCCCGTCCCGCTGAGGTTCTCAGCCAACTGGTCAAACAATTCCACCAGCGCGATCTCGGCGCGGTAGAGCTCCCAGTTGCTGGTAAAAATGCCGCCGTCTTTGTTGCTGTCAGAGTAGCCCAGCATGATGTCCTGCTCGGCACCGCTGCGCTGGACCAGCTCGGTGATGCCCGGCAACGCGTAGAAGTCGCCCATGATGGGGGAGGCATTGCGCAGGTCTTCGATGGTCTCGAACAAGGGCACAACAATCAGGTCACAGACGGCGCCGGCGTCGAGTGTGCCGCGCATCAGCCCTACTTCTTTTTGCAGCAAGAGCACTTCGAGCAAGTCGCTGACGGTTTCGGTGTGGCTGATGATGTAGTGGCGAATGGCTTCGGTGCCGTATTTCTCCCGCATGACTTTGGCGGTTTCAAAAATCAACAGTTCGCTCTGGGAGTGATCCGAGTATTCGGCACCGATGACGCGCAAGGGGCGTGCTTCATTCAGAAGTTTCAGCAACAAGGCCCGTTTGGCCATTTCGTCCAAATCAGAGTAGGCCGGTTCAATGCGCGCGAAGGTGAGCAACTCGGCCACCACGGCTTCATGCTTGTCGGAGCTCTGGCGCAAGTCGACGGTGGCGAGGTGAAAGCCAAACACCTCCACGGCGCGAATCAGCGGGCGCAGTCGTTGGCCCACCAAGGCCGCGCCGTGGTGCGCCAGCAGTGATGCTTCAATGATGCGCAAGTCCGTTAGAAACTCGGCCGCTGTCAGGTAGGGGTTCTGAGGGGCCACCGCGTGGCGAGCCGCCTCGCCGCCCGTCAGTGCCTTGAGCGTTGCTGCCAGGCGGGCATAAACACCAATCAAGGCGCGGCGGTAGGGTTCGTCTTGGCGATGGGCGTTGGCGTCAGGTGAGGCTTCCGCCAAAGCCACCATGTCGGGAGAAAAATCAACCAACATGGCCGACAGTGACAACTCTCCGCCCAAATAGTGCACTTCTTTCAGGAAGTGGCGAAGCGCCACGTCAGATTGGCGTTTCAGCGCGTGCATCAAGGTGTTAGCGTTGACGTTGGGATTGCCATCGCGATCGCCACCAATCCATTGACCCATGCGCAGGAAATTGTGAACAGGTTGCTCGCCCAGTTCGCGCTCCAGATTGGCATAAAGCTTGGGAATCTCGCGCAGGAAGGTCGACTCGTAATAACTGAGGGCGTTCTCCACCTCATCGGCCACTGTGAGTTTGCTGAAGCGCAGCAAACGAGTTTGCCAAAGTTGCAGCACGCGCGCCCGCATCTGCAACTCATTGGCGGCGAGTTCTCTGGGGGTGAGGGCGTCTTTGTTGATGTTGACGGACGCGGCACGAACCTTGATGTCGTCCCGAGCAACCAACAACTGGGCGATGAATCGCTCTGCATCCAGAATACTTTTGCGCTGAACCTCAGTCGGGTGAGCGGTCAAGACGGGAGACACAAAGCTATTGGCCAGCGTCTCAGAAATCGTTTTTTGGGAAATACCCGCCCAGCGCAGGCGAGACAATGCCACATCGACGCTGCCTTCCTGCGTGTCACCCGCCCGCTCGTGCAAGGCGCGGCGGCGAATATGGTGACGGTCTTCTGCCAGATTGGCCAGATGACTGAAGTAGGTGAAGGCGCGGATCACGCTCACGGTTTGATCACCGGTGAGGCCTTTGAGCAGCTTTTTCAGCGCCTTGTCGGCTTCATGATCAGCGTCCCGGCGAAACGCCACGGAGAGCTGGCGAATCTGCTCAATCAACTCAAAGGCGGCGACGCCCTCTTGCTCCCGAATGACATCGCCCAAAATTCGACCCAGCAGGCGAATATCTTCAACCAGGGGGCGTTCGTTGTCTTTGGTGCGCGGGGCAGCGTCAGTTTTCGGCGATTTGGTCATGGCGGGTTGGGTTGAGGGCTGAACAGAGGACGAATCAAGCATGCTAGCATTCCTAGTCCCCTATAGATTACATACAGGTTACGACCTACACCGTAGAGAATTATGAGCAGTCTGACGATAGCAACCCGAGAGAGCCGACTCGCCATGTGGCAGGCCGAGCATGTGATGGCTCTTTTGACCCAGCGGGGCCATGCCGTCCAATTGTTGGGGATGACCACCAAAGGCGATCAAATTCTGGATCGCTCCCTGAGCAAGGTCGGCGGCAAGGGGCTGTTTGTTAAAGAGCTTGAGGTCGCGATCGAAGAAGGGCGGGCCGATTTGGCTGTGCACTCTTTGAAGGATGTCCCGATGGAGCTACCTGAAGGGTTCGAGTTGGCCTGCGTGATGGAGCGCGAAGACCCGCGCGATGCGTTTGTGTCCAACAAGTATGAGTCGTTTGCCGCGTTGCCTCAAGGTGCCATCGTCGGTACCTCCAGCCTGCGTCGCATGGCGCTGTTGCGTGCTTTGCGCCCCGATTTGGTGATTGAGCCATTGCGTGGCAACCTGGACACGAGATTGCGCAAGCTGGATGAAGGTCTGTATGACGGCATTGTGCTGGCGGCCGCCGGGCTGAAACGCCTGGGTTTAAGTGAACGCATCAGGGTGTGTTTTGAGCCTCATGAAATGTTGCCGGCCGCAGGGCAGGGCGCTTTGGGCATTGAGGTGCGCACCAGTCGGCAAGACGTCATTGACGCTTTGACTCCGCTAGCCCATCAGACCACCTGGTTGGCCGTGTCCGCTGAGCGTGCGGTGAGTCGGGCCATGGGCGGAAGCTGCTCCATGCCCTTGGCCGCTTACGCTACTTTGAATGGGGACATGCTGACGATTGATGCTGCCTGGGGTGATCCTGCCGGCAAGTTACCGCTGGAAAGCGTGCGGATGAGTGCGGCGGTAAGTGATTTGGCTAGCGCCACGACATTGGGGACCACGGTCGCGGTTGAGTTGCGCGCCCGCGTGGTCGCCAAAGGCGGGGTGGTTCCGTTGCCCGGTGAGACCTTGGACGGTAGTTGATCATGCGGGTGATCGTGACCCGTCCTGATCGCGATGCCAGAGCTTGGGTTCGTGATTTGTTGGCGTCGGGACATGACGCCTTTGCCTTGCCCTTGATTCAAATTGGCGCCATTGCGGATGTGACGCCGGTGGCCAACGCCTGGGGCAGACTCCAAGACTACGTCGGAGTGATGTTTGTGAGCGGCAACGCGGTGGACTATTTTTTCTCGGCAAAACCCAGCTCTGCCCTTGGTTTTAATCAAGGTCCTGCTCTCAAAACCAGAGCATGGGCAACGGGGCCCGGCACCAGTCACGCCTTGTTGCGGGCCGGGGTTGATCCCGTTCTGGTCGATGCACCTGCTGTGGATGCGGCACAGTTCGACTCGGAAAATCTATGGCATCGGGTGAGCGATCAAGTCCATGCCGGAGACCGGGTACTGATTGTGCGCGGGGGGGATGGGGCCAGTGGAAGTCATGCCAGTGAAGGTCTGGGTCGGGACTGGTTTGCCAATCGGTTGGCCAGCGTGGGCGCAGTGGCTGATTTTGTAGCCACTTACCAACGCAGTTCGCCCCAATTTACTCCTGCCGACAGGGATCGGGCGCGTCATGCGGCTGAGGATGGATCGGTCTGGCTATTGAGCAGCACTGAGGCCGTGGCCAATTTGAAGGCCTGGTTGCCTGAGCAGCGTTGGGGCAATGCCAGAGCCTTGGCCACTCATCCCCGTATCGCCGCAGCGGCTACATCCGCCGGATTTGGTGTTGTGCAGGAGTCACGTCCAACGCTCGCGGCAGTGGTCGCCTCGATAGAATCCATGTCATGAACGCAGACGCCCGCGACGAACCCCCAATCCCCTCAGGTGAGGGCTCGCCAGTCGGATCCTCTCAAACCGAGCCGCGTTTGCGACCCAAGGGCGGGACGGTGCTGGTGTTGGCCGGCTTGTCCTTGGCGGCCTTGCTGGCAAGCGGTTTGTTGTGGCAAAAGCTGGCAACCATCCAGGAGTTGTTGGCACGTCAGAGCGCAGACACTGGCGCCTTGTCAGTGGAGGCACGCTCCATGGCCAAGCAAGCCATGGAGCTGAGCCAAGACGCGGCTGCGAGAACCGCCCTCTTTGAAGCCCGGCTTGCAGAGGTCACACTTCAGCGCAGCCAGTTGGAAGAGTTGATTCAAAGCCTGTCCCGGTCGCGCGATGAAAACTTGGTGGTTGACATTGAGTCTTCCATTCGGCTGGCACAGCAGCAGACCCAGCTGACGGGCAGTGTGGAGCCTTTGTTGGCGGCGTTGAGAAGTGCGGATCAACGCGTCACCAGGGCAGCCCAACCCCGGTTGATGGCCTTGCAGCGGGCGATTGCCAAAGACATTGACCGAGTCAAGGCGGCTGCGGTCAGTGATACGCCGGGTTTGCTGGTCAAACTCGATGAACTGATCCGAATGACCGATGACCTGGTGATAGCCAATGCGGTTGGATCTAAACGACCGGCGGAACCCACCAAGCCCCAGGCTACGGTTGTTGCGCCCACCTGGTGGCAAACCGGATTGGATGCGGTGGCAAACGAGCTACGCAGCCTGGTGCGGGTCAACCGCTTGGAAAATGCCGAGGCCGCCCTGTTGTCCCCTGAGCAGTCCTTTTTCCTGCGGGAGAATCTCAAACTCAAACTATTGAATGCCCGTCTGGGTTTGTTGGCTCGCCAATTGGAATCGTCTCGTGCTGATCTGGCGGCTGCGTCGGTCTCGTTGGGCAAATACTTTGACACCTCGTCCCGGAGAACGCAGAGCGCGGTGGCATTGTTGAAAGACGTCCAGTCTCAAATGCGCAATCTTGAAGTGCCCCACGTCAATGACACCTATGCCGCCCTGAATACAGCGGCGGCGGGCAGGTAAGCATGCGCGCGGCACTTTGGCTTTTGGGCCTGTTTGGTGTGGCCGTGGCGGTGGCCCTGATTGCCGGGAACAACCCTGGGACGGTGACGGTCTTCTGGCCGCCCTATCGGGTGGACCTTTCTCTCAATCTGGTGATTGTGGCGGTGACAGTTCTTTTTGTCGTTCTGCATCTCGCATTGCGTGCGTTGGCAGCCTTGTTTGCCATGCCCGGACATGCCAGATCCTGGCGCCTTCAGCATCAAGAGCGGGCTTTGCATGTGTCGCTTCTGGAGGCCTTGTCGCATTTGCTGGCGGGTCGCTTCATTCGCGCTAGAAAGGCAGCGGAATTTGTTCTTGTGAAAGAGGCTGCAGTGACTCGAGGTCTCGACGGCGTGTCCTATTCCGCTCGTTTGCGGGCGTTGGCCCATCTGCTGGCGGCAGAAAGTGCTCATACGCTGCAGGACAAAGTCGCAAGAGATGATCACTTCGCAAAAGCCATTGAGCAGGCTGCGCGCCCGGATGCACAAGGTGTTTCAGAAGCATTGCAGTTGCGCGCTGCCCGGTGGGCTTTGGAGGACCATGATGCGCAGAGAGCGCTGCAATGGCTTGACGACATGCCTGTAGGGGCGTCCCGTCGAACGATTGCACTGCGTTTGCGACTGGATGCAGCCCGAATGGCGCGTCACGTGGCGCCTGCGCTGGAGACAGCGCGTTTGTTGAGTAAACATCGTGCTTTCTCCCCTTTGGCGTCGGAGCGCATTCTGCGTAGTCTGGCGCTAGAGTTGGTGTCTTCAGCACATGATCCCGACCAGTTAATTCGTGTCTGGAGTCGGTTGGAGGTGTCCGAGCGTGCCATTCCCGAGGTTACGTTGGCCGCGGTGCAACGAATGCTGGATCTGGATGGTGACGTTGGGGTCACTCGGACTTGGTTGTTGCCACTTTGGGAACGCATGTTGGCCCACGCCGACGAATTCACAACGGTGCAACGAACCGACTTGATTCAGGCTCTGGAACAAGGGTTTTCTCTGGCGAGCGGGGCGCCCGAACCAAGCTGGCTGACCCGTATCGAGTTGGCCCAAACGGCCCATCCTGGGGACGCCTTGCTTCAATATTTGGCTGCTATCGCCTGTATGCGTCTTCAGCTGTGGGGCAAGGCCCAGCAACTCCTAGTGCAGTCACTACCCCGATTGAAAGGTTCAAAGTTGGAGAGCATTGCTTGGCAATCCTTGGCCCTGCTGGCGGAGCAGCGAGAAGACTCTGAAGTCGCGGCCCGGGCATGGAAAAAAGCCGCGACACTAACGAAGAAGTGACGGGTTGATCGTTCAGGGCTATAGTTTGTTCACTATGCGCACCTTGATCGAACATATTCTCAAACTGACCGATCACCGAGATCGGGACCTTCTGGAACTTACGCTGTCCAAAGCATTGATTGACTTGCTGCCTGTTCAGCGCATCACAATTGCTCGGGTTATGAGCGAAGACGGCGAGAAACGGTGGTTGGAGGTTGCCCGCATGGACTCCAAAGGCGGCGGCAAGGTGGTCGATCCTCTGCGGGTCGATTTCCAGACCCTAGCCATGCTGAATGACGCACCGGATCGAGCAAAGTGCGTGCTGACCCGTGATGTTGTTGAAATCGCTTGGGCGGGCGAACAGGGGCCGCGCATTTACATGCTCCCTCTTTTCTCGGATTCACGCAAAGACGATGCGGGTGTCATTGAGGTTCATTGTGACAACACGCTGAGGCCAGAGTCCCTTTTGATCATCGATCAGTTGCGGCGAATCTACCGCAATATGTATGCGTTGCTGGAATACAGTGACCGAGATGCGCTGACGGGGCTCTTGAATCGCAAGTCCCTAGACGACGCTTTCTACAGCGCTGTTTTAGAAGAGTTGGACGGCGTGACTGGAAACGTTGTTGTGTCAGCGAAGCCGCAGAGTTTGGATCATGATCGTCGCCACCGTGTGCCGGCAAACTATTGGCTGGGTTCGGCCCGCATTGACAATTTCGGTGCGATCAACGATGCGCATGGAAATTTGATTGCGGAGGAAGTGCTGTTGCTGGTCGGGCGGGTGTTTAGCAACACGTTTCGCACTTACGATCGAATTTATCGCTTTGGTGGCGATCATTTTGGTGTCTTGATGCACTGCCCGGACGAGGCGCTGGTGTTGGCCGCCTTTGAGCGCTTTCGCGCCAATGTGGAAAAATTCAACTTTCCACAGGTCGGGAAAGTGACCGTCAGTTGCGGCTTTACCAGTGTCTTGGCCGACGACTCACCCAGCAGTGCGCTGGAAAAAACGGAGCGCGCGGTTGACTTTGCCCAACGAAGTGGGCGCAACAGAGCTTGCAGTCACTTGGGGTTGGTTCGCCGTGGTTTTTTTGAGGGAGCGCCGCACGTCGGTGGCGTTGAGTTGTTCTGACCGAAGGGCAAACAATAAAAAAAGGGCACTAGAAGTGCCCTTTTTGCATAGACCGCAACTCGTTACTGCGGATTCTTCTCTTCAAACGGAAGTGTCATTTCACGCAAATCACGTTTTGTTTCCACCATCACCAGTGACCCAGTGTCAATTTGCACAGGCGCTGGTCGTGGGCGTGGCACATGGACCGGCTTTGACTCCGCTGCGATGGCCGCTTGAACAGCAGCGATCTTCTCGCTGTCAGAGTTCACCCAGTTCAGTCCACTGCTTTGTGCAATATCTGCCAATTCGGTCATAGGCAACTCAAACGATTCGAGTTTGGGCATGCCGCGTGGTTCGGCCTGCGCTGGAGTTGCAGAGGCTGCAATCACTGCTGCCGCAACTGGTGCTGGAGCGGGTTCCACAATGGCAGCCACCGGGGCTGGTGTTTCCAATACTGGGGTTGGTGTATCCACAGGTAACGCAGGTTCGACCGAAACAGCTTCCGTGACCGCACTGATTGGTGCGGTACTTGCGACAGGTGCCGCGAAATAGGACTTGCGTGGCTCTTCTTGAGCAACCTCAGTGGTCACTGTTGCATCAACCGCAGCGTCTTCCGAGCGACTTGCTTCACTTCTCTCTCCTCGTTCGCCACGTGGGCCGCGCTCGCGTCCGTAGCGGTCACGTGAGCGCTTTTCACGCGGAGTGTTGCCGTCAGCGCGAACAGGAGTGTCCGCAGTCAATGGGGTGGTCTCAACACCAGCGTCCCGCTCCATGTCCACTGGCTTGGATGAAACATCGTTGCTGGGCAATGATTGATCCTGTGCCAAGCTACCCGCTGGGGCGCCCTCATCGTTGCGCTGACTGCGGTCCGGGCGACGCTCACGGCCTTCTGGTCGTGTACCTGTGCGTTCTGACGCAGGCTGACGTTCGCCGCTGGCAGCGCGTTCAGGGCGGTTGCGTTCACCACGACCACCTCGCTCTGAGTTGCGAGCGGGGCGATCCTGCTTGGTATCAGATTTAGGCGCATCCTGACCACCTTGGGCGGCCACGGACATTCCGGCGTCAGTGTTTACCGCTGCTGCTTGTCCATCAGCGTCAAATCGATCACGTTGGCCGCCCGCAGGACGGTCACCTCGACCGCCGCGACCGCCGCGACCACCGCGGCTGTCATTGCGACCTTCACCGCGACCACCGCGACCGGATCGTCCCTCGTCACGGCCTTCGCCGCGTGGTTCACCGCGACGTGCTCCGTCACGGCCGGAGCGTGGCTCCCGTTTTTCGTCTTTGGCGACCTCCGGCGGAGCTTGCACTGGCCGAGCAACAACCGGTGCTGGGAAAAACAGGTTTTTCAGCCAACCCAAGATTCCGCTTGCCGCAGATGCCGGCTGAGCGTTGAAGGGAGGGGGCGACGACACGTGGGGCGCACTTGGTGCCGGTGCCACGGCCTTGGGTGGTGCCACCGGCGCAGGCGCATCTGGCAATACACCCTTGATGATTGGGGTCTGCTTGTTGGTGGGCTCTTGCGAACGACGTGTGACTGACGTGGGATCCTCCACCTCATCCGCCATTTTGTAGCTGGCCTCGATATTGTCCAAGCGAGGGTCATCGTGCTTTAAACGCTCAAGTCGGTAATTGGGCGTTTCCAGCGTCTTGTTGGGCACCATCAGGACGTTGATGCGTTGCTTCAACTCGATCTTGGCAATCTCTGTCCGCTTTTCGTTCAGCAAGAAGGAGGCCACATCCACTGGAACCTGGCACAGCACCGA
>JBBKVN010000283.1:0-5306 GCA_037968455.1 Rhodoferax sp. | reverse complement strand
CCGGTGGTGGCGCAGGCCTTTCATGTGGGCTACTGGGATTACATCGGCTGGGTAGACCGGTTTGCCACGCCGGCCAACACCACGCGCCAGCGCGAAATTGCCAGCCTCAACCGTTTGAGCAGCATCTACACGCCACAATTCGTGCGCAATGGACAAGACTGGCGCGACTACACCCGCGTACTGGACAGCACCACCCCCGCCAAAGCCAACATCGTGATGCAACGCACCCAGGGCGCCGACAGCTTCAAGGCGACAGTAACGCCTGCCAGCGGCGTGGAAAGCTGGAGCGCCTACTGGACGGTGACTGAGCACGGCCACAGCTCCCGCGTCAAAGCCGGCGAAAACTCGGGCGAATTCCTCAAACACGACTTTGTGGTGCGCCAGTACACCCCGGTGGGCACCTACCAAGGCGCACACACCCTGAACTTCTCATCCATTGCAGCGCAAGCCGAGCATCCACGCCAAATTAACCTGGTGGTGTCGGACCCGAAAACGGGCACGCCCTTGCAGGCGGTGAGTTTGAGCTGTAGTTAAGTTAAGTTAAGTCACTGCAGAACGCCAGCCGAAAGGCATTCTGGTTCGCAGATGTAATGACTAGTGCAGGCTGCCGGGCGACCCTATTGATTTCTGAAGGCTCAACCAGTATTCGCAGTGGCGTGACTCAAAAAGACCCACGGGAGCCAGTCAGGCTTCCGCCGCAACGAGCAGTTCCCGACCCCAACGCCGTCATAGCGATCGGGAAAATTAATTCCTGATAGCGGTCATTCACAGACTACCGCTTGTGTTTAGGAGATCAACGCCAATAGGCGTGGGCTCGTGGCTGCGGACGCATGGGCAACATCAGCCGAGATCATGTGTGATGCAATCTGCCCCTGACTTTCTCGAGCCAAGAAGCAACAGGCCGACCAGTCGGAGTGCGAGGTCGTTGACTAGATAAACTACTGTGTATTCCACACAATATCGTCAAAGCCACGATCAGAAATGGGATACAGCGCCAGCGATGCGTGGCGAACTTGTCCCAGGGACCTTGACCTACTTTCGTTTCAGGTAGCTACCATATCTCGCGCCAACTTGTCCCTGAGTTGGTTCACCAGATTCGTTTTTGCGCTTGAGATGTGCTGTTCTGTCAGAAACACTGCTTGGCCTGCGTCACCACGGCTTATCGCCTCGGCAATGGCTTGGTGCTCGTCCCAAATGGCAGAACGATGGTTGGTCCAGCGGTGAACTGCACCCATAACCCGCCGTAGATGAACCCAGTAGCGATTGGCATTCTCCGCAATCAGAGCATTGCCCGAGGCGGCGTAGATGGCATAGTGGAAAGCAATGTCTGCGTCGATGATGCGCTTAAGGTCACCACTCTTCGAAATCAAACGCCCCTGTTCGATCAATGCCGAATCGATGGTGACGCGTGCCTGTGCCGCCAAGCGAGCGGCAAGAACATCGAGCGCACCTCGGACTTCGTAGAGATGGCCCACCCACTCCGGGTCAAGCGGTGCGACCTGAACGCCTCGGCCGGGCGCGTCCTCGATGAGGCCATCCTTCTTCAGCATGCGCAGCGCCTGCAATACTGGCGAGCGAGACACATGCAACTGCTCGGCAATCTCCTCCTGTGTGATACGTTCACCCGGCGCAAGCGAGCCATCGGTGATGGCATCGACCAGCACGTTGTAGACCGTCTCGACAAAGTCGCTACGAGTGGGAATTTTTTCAAGTTGCAAACGCATTCGCATATTCTATTTCGAAGGCTGTGTACAGAATACAGAACCAAAGCGACACCCACCACCACTTTGATATTGCGCAACCTTTCCGGCCATCAACAACAACTTTGACGCCGCTGTCGTCCAGGTTTTTCGCATGTGCGTTGCCCTGATGACGCTCAGGGCTCAGTCTTTTTCGTAGAAAGTCTCCTACGACTTTTCCGCCTACAGGTAGGACAACGTTAGCTACGGGGTATCAGCAACCTGTGTTACTTTTTCTGCGCAGCCGTGTTGCAACCAACCAGCAAGGTGCCACAACCCCGGTGGGCAGATGGGCAATCAAGGCCTCACAGTGCTCCACGTTCTGGTCGTCACAGATCAAAAGTTGTAGTTGGTTCTGCCTGAGGTGCAGTGGTCTGTTTAGAGACAACACCAAGTGTTGTTTAAGATCGTTCTCTAACCTTCCCTCTTGCCATTCAAGATGGTTGACGTCGCGCCACGACACCTGTCGTTCTTTCTCGACACGCGCGCCAAACAAATACGGCACTTGACTCCACTGAATGTGGAGTCCATCTACGCTAAAGCGGACCCGCTGGACGTGCAGCAAATCGCAGCCAACTGCATGCAGGGCGACGGCAATGCCACCCAAGCCAAGCGCCCCAAGACCCAGGCGAATTTCCATGGCCGGCATTGCCGCCAACCAATAAGGCAATCCCCAGAGCCACGGAACAGCCACTGAGACGCCAGCCATGATTAACAAACCGATCGCCAGACGCCACAGCCGTGGTCGCTTGACTACGGTGCCGGGCGGCCCATAGTCCAGTTGGAATGGCTGAGTGACTTTGTCCATTCGCTTCATACCTGCTCCACCATCAGTGTCACTCGATTGGTTGGTCGCGCCACGGCCATCGGTTAATCAGTTGAACATGTCAGGCTGGGAGAGTGCCAAGTGTTCATAGATGGGCTGGAAATGCAGCCAACCGATGTACTCAGATCCCACGTGATCTCGGCTATAGCGCGAACGCTCCGGCGTTACCAAGACAGGCTTGTGTCCAGAGGCCTCAACCAGCAATTGCTGGCGGCAGCAACGTTCTAGCGCAATGAACCAGAAGGCGGCGGCCTCAATGCTGTGTCGACTAGCGGTGAGCAACCCATGGTTCTGGTGAATAGCGGCTTTCACGCCTTTGAACCAATCGCAAACCGCCATGCCGGCGCTCTCTTCTACCGCCACCTGGCCGGCCTCGTCCTTAATGACAATATGGTCCTCAAAGAAGGCCGCTGCGTCCTGAGAAATAGGCTCCAGCGGTCGGCCCAACGCCGCGAACGCGGTACCGTAAATCGTGTGTGCATGGCACATAGCGATGATGTCTGGGTGCGCCTCATGTACCGCGGCGTGCAGCACGAAACCAGCGCGGTTGATGGCGTGGCTGCCCTCAACGACACGGCCCTTGTGATCAGCCAAAATGAGATTGGACACCTTGACCTGGGCAAAGTGAACACACATTGGGTTGGTCCAGTAGAGCTCAGGATGCTCGGGGTCACGGATGGTAAGGTGGCCAGCAAAGCCGTAGTCGAAGCGTTCCAGTGCAAAGGCGCGGCACGCGGCCACTAGCCGCTGCTTGCGATGCAGGCGTTCTGCCTCGAAGTTGTCAAATTCAGGTATTTCGGGGTAAATCAGGCCCGATTGATCTGGTTGGTAGATCGAGATCTTCTTAACCTTGTCAAGCATAGTGTTCTCCAGTGAAATTGAGGTAGATTTTTAGAGGTCGAGCACGAGGAGCGGGCTGGTAGCTCGTGAGACACAGAGTGTGAGACAGCGCGTTTTTTCTTCATCGGTGAGGATGTAGTCGTTGTGCTCGACTTCGCCTTCGAGGTAGTCGACCTTGCAGGCGCCGCACAATCCCGACAAACATGAGGTGGGCACACGGTGGCCCGCAAGTTCGATGGCGCGCACGATACTTTGCTCGGGCAGCACCGGCACGGTGATGCCCTGCCGAGCCAGCCGCACCGAAAAGCTCGCGTCGGGTGCGTTTTTTGGAGCGGGTTCGGGCGCCTTAAAGTGCTCGCTGTGCACACTCCCGGGGGACCAATGTGCACTGGCCTCGGCGCAGGCTTTCATCAAGCCGCCGGGGCCGCAGTAGTAAAAATGTGTCCCATCCGCTTGTTGCTGTAGCAAGCCAGTGATGTCCAAACCCTCACCAGGCACGCCGTTATCAAAATGGAAGTGCAGGCGATCTGGTGCCACCAGAAACCGCAACTCCTCTGCAAAGGCAGCGTTGCGCGGGCTGCGGGCGCAATAGTGCAGTTCGAACGACGCCCCTTGAGCCGTCAGCTCGTGCGCCATTGCTCTAATCGGCGTAATGCCTATGCCACCAGCCAGCAACACTGTGTGCGCGGCCCCCGGTACCATGGAAAAAGCGTTACGCGGTGCTCCCACCGTCAGCAAATTACCCACGCGCACGCTCTCGTGCATGGCCTTTGAGCCACCTCTTCCGTTAAGTTCACGCAGCACGCCCAAGGTCCAGCTCATGCGGTCGGCAGGGTCGCCGGCCAGCGAGTAAGACCGCATCACGTCGCCAGGAAGGTGTACGTCGACGTGGGCACCGGCCTTCACCGTCGGTAGTTCGGCGCCATCGGGGTCTATCAATTCAAAAGCGTGGATGCCTTCGGCAAGCAGACGGATGGCACGCACCTGAAGCCGTAGCAATGGTGCACTCGCTGCTTCAGGCTGAAGGACGCCCTGAGGCAGTGGAGCATTCATGCTTGCCTCCGTTCCAGCACGTTTTGCTGCAGAGTTTCTAGCTTTGCCTTCACGAAGCGGTCGCGTTCGGGGCCCTTCATACCATCGGCTTCGGTCAGAATGGTCACGACTTGGCGCGCCAGGTGGCGGCGTAGCGTGACTTCTTCGTCCTTGGTCCGCCCCACGGGCAGTTCAAACACGTTGCCCGAGCAGTAGCTGTTTGGTGCGCCCCCGCAGTCGCGTAGCCAGTCCGCGAACTGTTCTGGGCCAGCTTTGGGGTTGCTGCCCCGTACGGCATCGCGGAGCAGCTTGCGCAACATGTAGACGCCGGCGTCGAATTTGGTCGGATTCTCTAGCGCGTGGATGGCGATGGGGCGCTGGCTGATGATGGCTTCATAGTCGCCGGGTGCGTACTGGCAGTCTTTATAGTTGGGGCGTGCGCGGTGGTCGCTGGGAATGGGCGGCATGTCTTCCAGTTCGTACTTTCCAAAGCGCTCTGGTCGGCGCAGTGCCACCTGCCCCTCCAGAAAATCGATGGTTTCATAACCCACCAGGCTTTTGTTACCCACTCCGCGGGTATCGATACCCGGACCCATCACTCGCCAGCCAATCATCTTGGAGTTGAGGTCATCCACTGGCACCGTCCATCGGACAATGTGAAATCGTCCAAATAGCTTCTTCTTGTGTCCGTCTTCCGAGGTGTAGGCGTGCAGGCTCAGGTTGGGCAAAACCTGATGCTGAACGCGGATGTACATGTGGTTGTCGTCAGAACGGCGAGCGCCTGAGCAGGCCAAACCACGGCCGCCGTGGATGGGAACGAACTGCATATCAGGAGGCACTTCCATTGACGCTGCGCCCACTTCGTCAAA
>JBBKVN010000282.1:0-3596 GCA_037968455.1 Rhodoferax sp. | reverse complement strand
GCTGGAGCCTGAACCGGTGGTGGTTTAGGCGGTGCCCAACGTCAAAGGGCCGTGAATCCCACGATGAGTGCGATTCACGGCCCTTTTGCAGTTTGAGCGGGCGGTTACTTTTTGGCGCGAAGCTTGGTGAGCGTCGTCTGAGTTTCCTGCCACAAGTCCATGCCGACATTGGCTGCAATGCCAGCGTTGACGCGCGTCAGCTTGTCGCGCATGCGGGCGGCTTCAGGGGCCGGCAGCACGTTGACCAACATGCCTTTGCCTTTGAGGTCGTCCAGGGCCTTGGCGGCTTCAGCGCGGGTGTCTTTGCGCTCAAAATCGCGGCTGGTTTTGGCGGCAGTCAGCAAAACATTCTTTTCATCCTTGCTCAGGCCGTCCCACCACTTTTTGCTGACCAGAACAATCCAGGGACTGTAGACGTGGTTGGTGACGGTGAGGTACTTCTGGATCTCGTAGAACTTGCTGGACAAAATGGTGTTGTACGGATTTTCCTGACCGTCCACGGCCTTGGTTTCCAGTGCGCTGAATAGCTCAGAAAAAGGCAGGGGAACGGCGTTGGCACCCAGGCTCTTAAAGCTGTCCAGAAACACATTGTTCTGCATCACCCGTAGCTTGATACCGTCCAGGTCTTCCAGCTTGGTGACGGCTTGTTTGCTGTTGGTGAGGTTGCGGAAACCGTTTTCCCAGTACACCAGTCCAATCAGGCCTTTTTCTTCCAGTTTGGCGCGGACTTTGTCGCCCACGGGGCCGTCCAGCAAGGCGTCGGCTTCCTGCACGTTGTTGAGCAAGAAAGGGGTGTCCCACAAGGCCATTTCCTTGGTGATCCCGACCAAGGTGGCGGTGGAGCCCACCATCATCTCCTGGGCGCCGCCAATCAAGGCTTGTTGCATCTGCACATCAGAGCCCAAGGCGGCAGAGCCAATGGCGCGCAGGCGCATCTTGCCGCCAGACAGCTTTTCAACTTCATCTGCCAACACTTTGGCCGCACGGCCTTGGTTAGATTGTTCGTTCAAGCCGTAGCCAAAACGAATCAGGCGCGGTTTGATGTCCTGGGCGCTGGCCAGGCCAGAGGCCAGCAGGCTGGCGCCAACGGCGCAAGCGATCAGGGTTCGGCGAATCACAGTCATAAGAGTCTCCTAATAGTTTGAGATAACGGGACAGGGAAAAAAGGCAGGGAATGGGTGGCTAACGCATCCAGACCATGGGTGCGGTGACGATCTGGGGAAAGATCACCAGCAGCAGCAAGATCAGGCTGTAGGTGATGAGAAAGGGCTTGACGCCTTTGACCACTTCATAGAGTTGCATGCGCCCCACGCTGGCCACCACATTGAGAACAGTGCCCACGGGCGGCGTGATCAGGCCAATAGAGCCATTCAGAATGAACATCAGGCCGAAGTAAACCGGGTCAATACCGGCTTTGACCGCAATGGGCAACATGACGGGTGCAATGATCAAAATGGTCGGCGTCAGGTCCAGTGCGGTGCCGATCATGATCAAAATCAGCATCATCACGCCCATCAGCAGCTTGGGATGCTCAATCAGCGGGCCTAACCAGCCCGACAGAGTGCCGGGTAAATCAGCCAGCGTGATCATGTAACTGGCCACTTGGGCGCCAGCGCACAGGAACATCACCACGGCGGTGGTCTTGGCGGCACGCACCAACACGCCATGCAGGTCGGTTAGCTTCATTTCCCGGTGCACAAAGAAGGCGATCACCAGGGCGTAGAAGGCGGCAACGACAGCTGCCTCTGTGGGCGTGAAGATGCCAGTCTTCATTCCACCAATGATGATGATGGGCATCAACAGCGCCCAAAACGCTTTGACCGTTTCACGAATCCGGCCGGCAAAGGGCAAGGGAATGCCGGCCGGCAGGCTCAATTTGCGCAGCTCCAGCTTCCAGGCCACGATCAAGCCCACTCCCATCATCAAGCCGGGCACGATGCCTGACATGAAGAGTGCAGAGATGGAGGTGTTGGTGGTGACGCCGTAGATGATGAACGGCATTGACGGCGGAATGATGGGCGCGATGATGCCGCCAGAGGCAATCAATCCCGCTGAGGTCGACATGGGGTAGCCATGGGCCCGCATCATGGGCAGCAGAATGGTGGCCAACGCTGCGGTATCAGCCAGCGCTGAGCCACTCATACTGGCCATCAGAATGGCAGCGCCAATGGTGACAAAGCCCAGCCCGCCGCGAATGTGACCAACCCAGGCCTGGGCCATGGTGATGATTCGACGACTGATGCCGCCCGCATTCATCAATTCCCCCGCCAGAATAAAAAAGGGCACTGCCAGCAGGGGGAAGCTGTCCACCCCGGCCACCAGGTTTTGGGCCAGCAATTGCGTGTCCCAGAAATCCAGCACCCAGGCCATGGAGGCGCCTGTGAGCACCAAGGCAAAGGCCATGGGCATTCCAATGCCCATAAAAGCCAGCATGCCAAGCACAAAAACGATAGCAACCAGTCCTTGATTCATAAAGGCTTACCTGTTATTTGATTCATAAAACTATTCGACCTCTGCAGGGTGGCCGAAATCAATAGCCCGGCCCTGGATCAATTGGATGAGTGCCATCACGCCAATGGCGGCGCTGCACAGCAAAGCGGGCAAGGGCAGCAAGGCGACGGGGTAGCCCAGTACAACGCTGGTGCTGTCCATGCCGATGACCACCTGTTGCCAGGCACCCCACCCCAGCAGCACGCAACTGAGGACAACTAGGGAGTGGATGGCGCGGGTCACCACATTGAGCGCGGCTTCCCGACCGGGTTTGAGCAGGGGGTGAAGCAGGCTGGTGAAGGCCATGTGCTCGCCTTGGGGGTAGGCGGCCGTGGCGCCGATGAAAACCATCCAGACAAAGAGCAGTCGTGACAACTCCTCACTGGCGGCAATGCCGCTGCCAAAGCCATAACGCAGCACCACATTGACGAAGACGGACCCGGCCATGATGGCCAGGCAGACTGCCATGAGGGTGTTCAAAAATCCAATGACACGCGGTTTATTCATGGGGTTGCTCTGAGAAAAGAGGTTTTCAGCCAGTCGGCGATAAGCGGTGTCAGGTGTTTCAAAGGCTGAGTGGCGTCCACCTGCAACACGGCAGGCTCCCCAACCGGTGACTCCAGCGTCGCAAATTGGCTGGTGACCAGGCTGGGTGGGAACAGGTGTTCGCCCGCCCGTGCTGTGACCCGTTGCAAGGATGTTTCCGGGTCGATGTCCAGAAATACAAAACACAGGCCCGGGACAAAAGATCGCAGGCGCTCACGGTAGGCGAGTTTGAGCGAGGAGCAGGTGAGTACCGCACCGTCAGGGTGCCCGGTCAGTTCCAACCCCAACGTGTTCAGCCAGTCGGCCCGGTCCTCATCAGTCAACGGCAGTCCCTGGCGCATTTTTTCCTGGTTGCTTTTGGGGTGAAATTCGTCGCCCTCGATCAACGGCAACCCCAACGTTTGAGCCAGCATCTGGCCGGCACTGGATTTGCCGCAACCAGCGACACCCATCATGACGATAGATTTCATAGTTTGGATAGCGCTATCTTTATCGGTGCAAAAAAACGGAATCACGCAATGTCATTCCGTCGGAACAGGTGATCTTTGACAGAAAATGAG
>JBBKVN010000281.1:0-4456 GCA_037968455.1 Rhodoferax sp. | reverse complement strand
TCCAGCGCCAATGACTCTGACAAGCCTTCAAGGGCGAACTTGGTGCCGTGGTACAGCGAGTTGAAGGGCAGTGCGAGTCGCCCGCCGACCGAGGTCACGTTCATGATCAGGCCCGCCTTGCGCTCCCGAAAATGCGGCAAGCAGGCTTGCATGGTGTAAACCGGGCCATACACATTGGTCGCGAATTGACGCTCCAGCTGCGCTGGCGTCACGGCCTCCATGGGGCCGACCAGTCCGTAGCCGGCGTTGTTCAGCAATACGTCCAGGCTGCCAAATTGTTCAAGCGTGGCACTCACGGCGGCCTGGATGCTGTCGGGGTCAGTCACGTCCAGCGGCAGCACGATCAGGCGATCAAGCGAATTCAGCTCGGGCGCTGATGCAGGGTTGCGCATGGTGGCGGCCACGTTCCAGCCGGCAGCCTGAAAGTGTTTGGCCGTCGCTAGGCCAATGCCGGAGGAAGCGCCAGTAATCAAAATGGTATTCATGAGTAGTCCTTGGCTTGTGAAAGAAGAAACTGGAAAAATTAGGCGAATTTACATTCGGTTAAAAGATAAATAAACGGGCGTGAAAAGCTCAGGCCTTAATGGCATCCCAGCAGAGCTGAAAGCCCGTGGCCCGTGTGGCCTCGTCGTTGGGTAGCACCTGTTGTTGTATCAGCTTGGCGGTTTCCTGAACCGAGGCCGACACCGTACCCGCCAAAAAGGGCAGCGGCACGGCTTTAAGAGTCTCTTCCTTTTGGCCGCGCTCCAGCAGGGCATTGAAGACCGCCACCAACCGGGCGCTCAAGGCGCGGTTGGGCTCGCTCATGTATTCCGAGCTGGCGTATTGCTCCATGAACACCACCTCGGCCAGGTTGTCCAGCCGGACGTCGAGCAGGTGCTGCCAAATGAGGCGAACACGGGCTTTGGTGGGCAACTGCTCACTGTCGCCGTCAATCAGGCGGGCAAAGGTGACTGTTTTGGCGCGTTCATAAAGCGCATCCAGCAAAGCCTGTTTGGCGGGGTAGTACACATAGAGTGTGCTGGTGGCCAAGCCCGCCTGGCGGGCAATGTCCGCCAAAGTCAAAGCGCTCAAGCCGCGTTCCAGCACGCAGGCATAGGCCGCTCGGGTAATGGCTTCCAGTTTTTGCTCGTCTTTCGGTTTCATGTCTAAAGTTTAACCGAATTTGAATTCGGTAAACAAGTGGGCATGCAATTCGGGGTTTAACGTGGGTTCATTTCGACCGTGGCCATTGAAGTTGGGCCGCTTCGGCTATGGTCGCGCCATGACTATTTCTTTTTGGCGCCTTGGCTGGCGTTCTTTGTGGCGGGATCTGCGCTCGGGTGAGTTGCGCCTGTTGATTGTGGCCGTCACGCTGGCTGTGGCTTCCTTGACCGCAGTGGGCTTTTTTGCCGACCGGCTCAAAGGCGGCTTGCAGCGCGACGCGCGCCAGCTGCTGGGCGGTGATGCCGTGCTGCGCAGCGACAACCCCACGCCTGCGGCCTTTATTGAAAAAGCCCGTTCGCTGGGATTGAGTGTGGTGCAAACCATGACCTTTCCCACCATGGGGCGTGCCGCGCAGTCGCAGGGTGGCGCCACCAAGCTGGTGGCTTTGAAAGTGGTGGAGCCCGGCTACCCCTTGCGGGGCAAGCTGCGCCTGACCGACGAACCCGGTGGGCCGGAGTCAGTGGTGCAAGCCATTCCTGATGCTGGTGATGCCTGGGTGGACGCCGGTGTGTTGGATGCGATTGGCCTGAAGATTGGCGACACCTTGCTGCTGGGCGACGCGCACCTTCGCCTCGCCAAAATCATCGTCAATGAGCCTGATCGGGGGGCGGGCTTCATGAGCTTTTCGCCCCGCATCATGATCAACCGGGTTGATGTGGAGTCCACCGGCCTGATTCAACCCGCCAGCCGCTTGACCTACCGCATGGCCGTCGCGGGCGAAGACCCGCAAGTGAAGACTTATGTGACCTGGGCCGAGAAAGAGTTGGAGAACCGCGAGGTTCGTGGCGCCCAGCTCGACTCGCTGGAGGGCGGCCGCCCCGAGTTGGGCCGAACGCTGGAACGGGCCGAGAAGTTTCTCAATCTGGTGGCCTTGTTGGCCGCGCTCTTGAGCGCTGTGGCAGTGGCCTTGGCCGCCCGTGGTTTTGCCGCCAACCATCTGGACGACTGCGCCATGCTGCGCGTGCTGGGCGTGAGCCAGCGCACCATTGCTTCCAGCTACGCATTTGAGTTCATCGTGATTGGGCTCATTGCCAGCGGGTTGGGCGTGGCGTGTGGTTTTTCTGTGCACTATGTGTTTGTGGCGTTGCTGGCGGGCCTGGTGAATTCATCCCTACCTGCGGCCAGTTTGTGGCCGGTGATGTTTGGCATGGGCATGGGCCTTACGCTCTTGCTGGCCTTTGGCTTGCCACCCGTGTTGCAACTGGCACAGGTGCCGCCGCTGCGCGTGATTCGGCGTGATGTGGGCGGCCTCAAGCCCGCCTCCATCGGTGTGCTGGCCTTGGGTGTGGCGGGCTTTGCCACCTTGCTGCTGGCCGCCAGCAGCGATTTGAAGCTGGGCTTGATCGCCGTTGGCGGTTTCGCCGGGGCGGTGGTGGTATTTGCGTCGCTTAGCTGGCTGGCCGTGAAGGCCCTGCGTGCCAGTGTGAACGAGACCACCGCGCCGCGCTGGCTGGTGCTGGCCACACGACAAATCTCGGCGCGTCCCGCCTATGCCGTGGTGCAGGTCAGCGCGCTGGCCGTGGGCCTGTTGGCGCTGGTGCTGCTGGTGTTGCTGCGCACCGATCTCATCAGCAGCTGGCGCCAGGCCACGCCCAAAGACGCTCCCAACCGGTTTGTCATCAACGTCATGCCCGATCAGGGCGACGCGTTTACCAAGGCCTTGCGCGACGGTGGCGTGACGAAATTTGACTGGTTCCCCATGATTCGCGGCCGCTTGGTTGCGGTCAACGGAAAAGACGTATCGCCAGAACAGTACGAGGACGACCGCGCCAAGCGCCTGATTGACCGCGAGTTCAACCTGTCCAATAGCGCCGTCAAGCCCGAGCAGAACGAGGTGGTGGCCGGCCGCTGGACGGAAGAAGAGCAGGGCGCCATCAGCGTGGAGCAGGGCATTGCCGAAACACTGGGCTTGAAACTGGGCGACAGCCTGAAGTTCGACATTGGCGGCATCACTATCGAGTCCAAAATCACGTCGTTGCGCAAGGTCGATTGGGGCTCCCTGCGGGCCAACTTCTTTGTCATGTACCCCGTGCAGCACCTGCCCGATGTGCCCACCACCTACATGAGCGCGTTCAAGGCGCCAGACACCCCAGGTTTTGACAACACCCTGGTGCGCAGCTTCCCGAACATCACCGCGGTGGACATGACCGCCACAATCGCCCAAATCCAGCGCGTGCTGGACCAGGTGATTCGTGCGGTGGAGTTTCTGTTTGCCTTCACTTTAGCCGCCGGCTTGGTGGTGCTGTTTGCCGCCGTGACCGCGACCCGGGAAGAGCGGGCCCGCGAGTTCGCCATCATGCGGGCCGTGGGCGCCAAAAGCAGCTTGCTGCGCCAAGTGCAACGCGCTGAATTGCTGGGGGTGGGCTTGCTGGCCGGTTTCTTGGCCTCGCTGGTGGCCACCGCCGTGGGCTGGGCGCTGGCCAAGTACGTGTTTGAGTTTGCGTGGAGCGTGTCGCTCTGGGTGCCCTTGTTCGGCTCCATCAGCGGGGCCTTGCTGGCGCTGGCGGCAGGCTGGTGGGGCTTGCGTGACATCCTGCGCCGCCCGGTGGTGGATACCCTGCGCCGCGCCGCGTCCTGACCGGGCACGTGCAGATTGCTATCTTTTTGATGGCAACCTGCGCAGGTAGGACGTGCGCTAGAGGCCGTTTTCTTCTAAATTTCAGACGGGTGAAAGCCTGCAACCTTAGCTGGACGCAGCCGCCGCGTTGGCCCGCGCCGTGTGCAGCTTTTTGTAGCTGTCTATCAGCCGTTGGTGTCGGTCCAGCGTCTCCAGTTTCATGCTGGTTGGCGTCAAGCCGAAGAAGCGCGCGCTGCCGTCCACTGAGGCCAACACCGCGTCCATGCGGGGGTTGCCAAACATCCGGCGGAAGTTGACCAGGTAATCCTCCAGCGCCAGTTCGTCATCCAATTGCACCTCCAGCACCACATTCAAGGCCTGGTAAAACAATTTGCGCTCGACCGTGTTGTCGTTGTACTGCAGGAAAGCTTCCACCCCCTCTTGGGCCGCGTCAAACTGCTTCAAGGCGAGGTTGATCAGCAGCTTCAACTCCAGCACGGTCAACTGTCCCCACACCGTGTTCTCGTCAAATTCAACGCCAATCAAGGTGGCGATGTCGGAGTAATCGTCCAGCTCATTGTTCTCCAAACGATCCAGCAAGGCTTCCAGGCTAGGGTCGGTCAGGCTGTGCAAGTTCAAGATATCGGCACGGAACAACAGTGCTTTGTTGGTGTTGTCCCAAATCAAATCATC
>JBBKVN010000280.1:0-2846 GCA_037968455.1 Rhodoferax sp. | reverse complement strand
TTCGGTGGTCGGCGTATCGTGGATTTGTTGAGTGGTGAGCCCCTGCCGCGCATTTGCTGAAAGCGGGCCGACGTCGAAGTTCAAGCCGGTGTGGGTTTTTCTTCTCGCCCGTCCGGGTGGGTCGCAAAGCGAGCGGGGTCGCGGCCATGGACAGGCGCACTGTCTGGCCAGGGCCAACCGCCAAACTGGGTGCGCTGGTAGTCGGCCATGGCTTGGGAGATTTCGGCCTTCGTGTTCATCACAAAGGGGCCGTACTGAGCCACTGGCTCGCCAATGGGGCGTCCCTGCAACAGCAAGAATTCGGCGTCGTGCTCTGCCGACAGGTTTTCCAACTCAAGCGCGGTGTCCGCGCGCACCTCAATTGCCGCATGCTGACTCAGTTTCCGGCCGCCCACTCCAATTTCGCTACCTTTGAAGAAGTAAAGTGAACGCCGGGTTTGCTCGCCTGCGGCCTCGGGCAAGGTCCAGCGGGCCCCCGGAGACAGCCGAATAGTCCAAATCGCAACATCAGCGTCTGCCTGTGCAGCCCAGGAGCCGGGCGGAGGCGCGAGCGGTGTCACGTCAGAAAAATCCACTTGTGGCGCATGCAGTCGGCCTGCTACCACCGCCACTTCGGTCAACCGACCTTGTGAATCGGTGATCACTTGGCGAGGGATGTCCTCCGACCAGAGCATGGTGAAGTGCGGCTCGACCATCTTGTGGCGGGCCGGCAAATTCAGCCAGATTTGAAACAGTTCCAGCGGGTTGGCTTCATCCGAATTCAGCAGCGGGAACATTTCGGAATGCACCACGCCTTTTCCCGCCGTGAGCCATTGCACGTCGCCACGCCCAAACCGAGCGCGTGCACCCAGTGAATCGGAGTGGTCAATCAAGCCCTTGCGAACAATCGTGACTGTCTCAAACCCCCGATGCGGGTGCGCAGGGAAGCCCGGCACGGTTTGGCCGTGGTACATGCTCCAGCCCTCAGTGCGGCTGAAGTCCTGCCCGATGTCACGACTTGCCAGGTTGGCGTCCGGGCCCAACTGGGCATTGCCCCTCGGGTAGGCGTCATCGTGGTACGCACAAAACAGAAAAGGGTCAATGGTCTCCCAGGGAAAGCCAAGGGGTTTAATGCGGAGATCGGAAGTGTCGGGCATGAGGTGGGTCAGGGTCGCGGATCAACCCGGCGGGTGATGCCGGGCAGTTTGGAGTTTGCATTAGCTCGCGAGTTGGCCTGGGACGGTCACAGCCGGCTCCTCAGGTTTCAGGTAGAACAGCTCCCACATATGACCATCCAGGTCTTCGAAGCCATGCTGGTACATGAAGCCATGATCAATC
This sequence comes from Rhodoferax sp., assembly GCA_037968455.1. Lineage (GTDB taxonomy): Bacteria > Pseudomonadota > Gammaproteobacteria > Burkholderiales > Burkholderiaceae_C > Rhodoferax. Next base: position 1,529 of record JBBKVN010000280.1, on the reverse strand, counting down.
GAGTCTTTGGGGGTAGAGGCCCCGGCCGCGACGGCTTGCGCCACGCGGTCGTCGACATCACCGCGGCTTTCACAAGCCAGTGCGAGCAACATCTCGGTGCTCTGATTGGCGTCGCAGACGGGTTTTTTGGTGAAAGTCTGGAAAAACTCTTCGATTAAAAACATCACAAAAATGGTGTCGCTTACTTTCATGCAAGCGACGCGCTCACTGCTGAATCGGGGTTCGAAGTCGTAGCCGAGATGGGTAAAAAAATCGATTGTGACGGCGAGATTTTTGACCGGAAGGTTGACGAAAATCTGAGTAGTCATCATGGCTCCTTTCAATGGCGTGGGCTCAAGTTGAGCTGCCAGACAAACACCATATCAGAGCCCGGGGCGTGCGTCCATTGCCCCGTTTGTGTTTTTATTGGCCGGTCAATATGTGACGATTCGTACGTTTTACGCCGACCCGCCCAGAATGGCAGATATGCGCGCTTGAAGCACTGGAAGTATCTCCGCCGCAAACCACGGGTTGCGCTGAAGCCAGCGTTGATTGCGAGGGCTGGGGTGCGGCATGGGGAGTCGCTGTGGCCAATGGTCCCGCCAGGCCCCAACGGCTGATGTCAAAGACGGGTATCGCTCCGTCAGGTGATAGGCCTGCGCATATTGGCCAATCACCAGTGTCAATTCAATGTGCTTCAAGTGCGCCAGCAGGGGCTGCCGCCAAGTTGCTGCGCATTCCGGTCTCGGCGGTAGGTCGCCTGATTTGCCGGTGCCTGGAAAGCAGAAGCCCATGGGAAGGATAGCAATCTGTTTGGGGTCGTAGAACACCTCGCGCGAGATGCCCAACCAGGTTCGCAGACGGTCACCGCTTGCGTCGTTGAAAGGAATACCGGTTTCGTGTGCCTTTCTGCCTGGTGCCTGTCCGGCAATCAAAATGCGAGCCGACGTATGGGCTTGCATGATGGGGCGGGGACCCAAAGGCAGGTGCGCCTGGCACAGCGTGCAGGCGCGAATGTCGTCAAGCAAGGTGGGGAGCTTGGTCATTGGCGGAGTATGGGTGCCACAGCCGCAACGTGATTTGCATTATCAAACCGAGCACCTTCTCAGTCGCCTGGTTTGTCGCGTCACCCAAATGTAAAACGCCCCATTCAGGTCTTCGCGTGGCGAAAGCCTGAATGGGGGCTTGGGTAACTCAAGCGATTCAAGAGTTAGAGTTGGTGTCGTGTGTCAGCAATGCTCCGCGAGCTTGTGCCTTGGCCACGTCCGCCATTACGGCAGCGCGGGTTGTGTTTTGAGCGACTTCTTTGGCGGGGTACTGGCTGGGGTTGATTTCATTGAGTTTTTTGCCAGAGTTGTCGGTTGCAAGAATGTCGCCAGTGCGTTGTGCTTCAGCCAACTCGGCCTTCACTTGCTCGCGGGAATAACCAGGTGTGGCTGACTTGGCTGGGTATTGCGCCGGGTTGAGTTCGTTGAGCTTTTGGGCACGGTCGCCAACAGCCAGCAGGTCACCGGTACGCTGGGCTTGCACCAGTTCGGCGCGAACTTGGT
>JBBKVN010000279.1:0-6214 GCA_037968455.1 Rhodoferax sp. | reverse complement strand
CTTCCCGCCACTTTGATCGTGGTTCCAAGCGCAATGAACACGTCGTCGACGTGTTCTATCCCGGGCAGCGAAGTCAGGTTTGAGAAATCCACCCCACAACTGGTGAGTTTGGGGTGGATAAGCGCCAGAGATCGGCGCCCCACGGCGTGAACCGCCGTGTAGTGCTTATCGGTTAAAAGATCCGCGAGAACCGCCTGGCCCACGAGACCCGTTGCCCCCGCCACCAAAGCCACCCGCGCCGCCGCCGGAGCGACCACCGTTGCCACCACCATAACCACCACCTCCGCCATTGCGGTTACCACCACCAAAACCACCGCCACCGCCGCGACGGGCGCCGCGTTCAGCCATCATGTCGACGCTGGTCCGCATCGGATCTGGTTGACCTTGAGGCGCGCGCTGGGACTGGTTGTCGCCGCCGTAGCCGCCACCGCCACCATTGCCACCACGGCCTTGCGCTGGGCGCTGGGTCGGGTTGCGAGGTGCAAATTCGCCAGCAGGGGCGTGGCTGCGGGGCGCATGACTGCGTTGACCGCCAGCATTGCCACCACGACCGCCGCCACCACCACCACCGTTGCCGCCACGGCCACCGCCAGCGTTGGCAGTGCGTTCGCCTTGTGGGCCCTTGCTTTCACGCACACGTTGCAGCATTTCTGTGCGGGCGGAGCGAGCGGCAGCTTGCATCACGTCGCGGCTTGGTGGCTTACCAGCGCCACCCCAAATGGTTTGGCGACCCATGGCGATGGGCTCGGCTTTTTCACCGGGCTCGGGCATGAAGCCTTCAATGACTTGCACGGGAATGTCTTGCTTGGTGAAGCGCTCGATGGCTTGCATGAAGCCTTCTTCGTCCAGGCAAACTAGGTTCACCGCTGTGCCATCAGCGCCCGCGCGGCCGGTGCGGCCGATGCGGTGCACATAGTCTTCGCACACATTGGGGATTTCGTAGTTCACGACATGGGGCAGGTCATCAATGTCAATGCCGCGAGCGGCAATGTCAGTAGCAACCAGCGCGCGGATGTCGCCGCTCTTGAAGCCGGCCAGTGCCTGAGTGCGGGCTGCCTGGCTCTTGTTGCCGTGCAAGGCCATCGCCTGAATGCCATTCTTGGACAGAAATTCAGCCACGTTGTTGGCGCCAAATTTGGTACGGGTGAATACCAGCACTTGACTCCAGTTGTGTTCCTGGATGATGTGCGCCAGGATGGCTTTCTTTTTGCCACGGCCCACGGGGTGAATCAGCTGCGTAATACGCTGCACTGTGGTGTTGCGCGGCGTCACTTGAACGCTTTGCGGGTTTTTGAGCAAGGTCGCAGCCAAATCGCGAATTTCGTCGCTGAATGTGGCCGAGAACAGCAAGCTTTGCTTGTTTTTTGGCACAACAGCCAGCACTTTTTTCACGTCATGGATAAAGCCCATGTCCAGCATCCGGTCGGCTTCGTCGAGCACCAGGATTTCGACTTGGCCTAGATCCAGCACGCCTTGTTGCAACAGATCCAACAATCGACCGGGCGTGGCCACCAAAACGTCCACGCCTTTTTTGACGCGGCTGATCTGGGGGTTCATGCCAACGCCACCAAAAATCACGGTGGATGACATCTCCAGGTATTTGCCGTAGGTTTGCACCGACTCTTCGACCTGCGCGGCCAATTCGCGTGTAGGGGTCAATACCAGGGCTCGGATGCCGAGGCCGCCGAATTTGTTTTTGCTGGTCTGGCCCTGGCTGAGCTTGTGCAGCATGGGCAGCACAAAGGCGGCCGTCTTTCCGGTGCCGGTCTGGGCGCCGCCCAGCAGGTCGTGACCTTCAAGGATCACGGGAATCGCCTGCGCCTGAATGGCTGTAGGCGTCTCGTAACCCTGCTCGAGCACGGCTTTAACAATGGCCGGGGCCAAATTTAGTTCTTCAAAGTTCATTTAGTGTGGCGCCCATCCGGGCGCTAGGGCATCGGCCTGCTCCGTGTTTGAAACACCGAGTCAGTCAAAGGCAGATGGGATACATAGACGGAACGTTTGCGTGAGGCATTGTTCCCAGCAAGTTGCTGACATTGTGGGCAACTGAAGCGCCACAACTAATAACATTATGGCACGACCGTCATAAGATAGGAAAATTTGCGTTAAAACCGGGTGATCTAAGGTCGCTGCCTGCGATTCGAAACAATTTGTTGCAAGCACTGGGCAGGTCCTCTCCCTCCGTACAAAATCGGGCAGGGGGCGTTTGGTGCTGAAGTAAGGGCGTGAATGAAAAATTTTTTACTTCGCAGTATGGGCGTGGCCGACGTCCAGTCGGGGCAAACAGCTTCACTTCCTGCGTGCCTGGAAATGGTGCTACAGCGTTCTGATGCACTGATGCAAGGGGTGCTCGATGGACTGCTTGTTTCTAGCGCCCCTGCGCAGCGACCTGTTGGTTTGGCGAGCAAAGTGGCGCCATCGTCAGCAGCTGTCGAATTTCTGATGAGCCAAGCGCCGGCTGTTAAAAAGTCTTTCGTCAAGCGGGTCCGTCGCGGCATCTATCAGCCGATGACGCAGGATGCTCAAGACCAGACGGTTGTTCGCTTTGAAGACCTGCAGCTGCTGGACTCCAGCCAGATTGATGGCAATATTGAGTTTGCCCTGGCCCAACAGGAAGTGGACCGCAGTGTGGACGAGGTGCTGCCCGCGCTCAATGCGCTGGTCAGCAGTTTGTTGGGGTGGACGACCGTTCAAGGTGCACTCAACCCCCTCAAACCACAAGCATTTGTGAGGGCGTTGCAGGAAACATTGGCTAAACACTCGCCGGATGAGTCGTCGCGGTCGGCGTTGATATTGCCTGCCGCGGGTTTGCTGGGCATTGGTTTGCGTCAGCTGTACAAAGAAATGACGGCTTGGTTACGCGCGCAGGGAGTTGAGCCGGCCGCCTCGGCCGCCACGCTGGCTGGACGTCTCAGCAGAGGGGGCGAGGGGTACGCCAGTGACGACGGCAACGCAGTGGTTCGGCGCGTGTTGACGATGGACAAGCTGCGGCGGCTTCTATCTGGCGAACTCGACGACGCGCCGTCGCCCGGCTTTATGCACACCATGCCGGCTTCCTTCGTGGCCATGGAAGACTTGAAGTTGATTGAGCCGATGATGCGCCGACTTTCGGAGCGAGCGGCCGCCCTTGGCGACGAGTCAAAAACACCACGCGTTCGTAAACTGGCGAAGGTTGGTGGGGCAATGGCAAGCGACGGACCGCAGGGCAAACAACTGGGCCGCCAGCTGACCCAAGAGGTGGTGGGCATGATGGTCGAGCGCCTATCGCAAGACAACCGACTTTTGCCCCCGGTGAGTCGCTTGATTCGCTCGCTCGAACCTTTGTTGTTGGCTCTGGCGCAAAGTGATCCCCGTTTTTTCAGCGAACGCCAACACCCAGCCCGCCTGTTGCTAGACCGTGTCATGGACCAAAGCTTGGCCTATGGCTCCGAGACTGAAGAGGGATTTGCGTCGTTTCTGGCAACAATCTCAAATGCCGTTGACGCCCTGGGTGCCAGCGCGGGTGCATCGGACGATTTTGCAATCGTCTTGCAAGCCCTGGAAGCGGGTTGGTCGCGAGATGAGGCCGCACATCGTCAGCAACTGGAAGACGCGGCGCGGGCGTTGCTGCACGCCGAGCAGCGTAACCTCTTGGCCCAGCGCTGGGCCGATGAGTTCAAGGGGCGGATGCAGGACAAAGTCGTGCCTGATTGGCTCTCAACCTTCTTGCGCGGGCCGTGGGCTCAGGTGGTGGCGCAAGACGAGTTGGCCTGCAAAGACGGGCGATCTGACCCGGGCGGCTACGTTGAGTTGGTCGACGAGCTTTTGTGGAGCGTGCAGACCGAGCAGACCCGGTACAACCGCCCGCGTCTGGTTGGCCTGGTGCCCGTCATGTTAATCAAGCTGCGCCAAGGTTTGCAAGTGATTGACTTCGCTTCTGACCGACTGCCGCTTGTTTTTGACGCATTGATCACAGAGCATGAAAAAGCCTTTGAGGGTCCGCGAATGGGCGACTCGCCAGCCACCGAACTTGAGCTGGATCAGAGTGAGGCGCCTGACAGGGAATCCTTGCTCAACGCAGACGCGGGAAGTTTGTGGATGGCAACGAATGAGGCACTGGAGTCTGGCTATTTGACCGAGGGCACCGATCAACCAGACGGTCAGTCTGCACACCGCGTGTTTTCCGCTCGGGATCTGAACATTGGGGTATGGGTGGAGTTGATTGTCGAAGGCCAATGGTTGCGAGCCCAGTTGACTTGGGCCAGCCCGCACCGCACGCTGTTCATGTTCGTGGCGCGGGGTGGCTCTGCGCACTCCATGTCGCGGCGCACCATGGAGCGCCTGCGCATGCAGGGGGCGATTCGGGTCGTCTCAGAAGGCCATCTGGTGGACCAAGCGCTCGATGCTGTGGCCCAGGCCGCGCTTCGCAACAACGGTGGGGAGGGGAGAAATCCCCATTGATTGACGGCCTGGCCGGGCAAGGGGCGGGGGTGAATGTGGTATGCGTCGATAATGGATGGTTTTCACCCACAGACTAACGCGCAGGACACATGGCTCAATACGTATTTTCCATGAACCGCCTCGGCAAGATTGTTCCGCCGAAAAAGTTCATTCTCAAAGACATTTCTCTCAGTTTCTTCCCTGGCGCCAAGATCGGCGTTCTGGGCACCAATGGCTCCGGCAAGTCCACGTTGTTGAAGATCATGGCCGGTGTGGACAAAGAGTTTGAAGGCGAAGCCGTGCCGATGGCTGGCCTGAACATCGGCTACCTGCCGCAAGAGCCGCAACTTGATCCTGACCAAACGGTGCGTGAAAGCGTTGAGGCCGGCATGGGCCAAGTGTTCACCGCCAAGGCGCGCCTTGAAGAAATCTATGCCGCCTACGGCGAAGAAGACGCTGACTTTGACGCGCTGGCAGAAGAGCAGGCCAAGATGGAAGCCATTATTGGCAGCGCTGGCACTGATTCAGAGCACCAACTCGAGATAGCTGCTGACGCCTTGCGCCTGCCCCCGTGGGATGCCAAGGTTGGCCTGTTGTCTGGTGGTGAGAAGCGCCGTGTGGCCCTGTGCCGCTTGTTGCTCTCCAAGCCTGACATGCTGTTGCTTGACGAGCCAACCAACCACTTGGACGCGGAATCCGTGGATTGGCTGGAGCAGTTCCTGCAGCGCTACCCCGGAACCGTGGTGGCCATTACCCACGATCGCTACTTTCTGGACAATGCCGCCGAGTGGATTCTGGAACTCGACCGTGGCAACGGCATGCCTTACAAGGGTAACTACAGCGACTGGTTGCAACAGAAGCAAGAACGCTTGGTGATGGAGCAAAAGGGTGAAGAGTCTCGCGCCAAAGCTCTTAAGAAAGAGTTGGAATGGTCCCGCCAGAACCCCAAAGCCCGCCAAGCCAAGAGCAAGGCCCGTCTGGCCCGCTTTGAAGAGTTGAGCGATTTTGAGTACCAAAAGCGCAACGAAACCAACGAAATCTTTATCCCGGTGGCCGAGCGTCTGGGTCAGGAAGTCATTGAGTTCACGAACGTCACCAAGTCCTTTGGCGACCGCGTGTTGATCGACAACCTGAGTTTCAAGGTACCACCAGGCGCCATCGTCGGCATCATCGGTCCCAACGGCGCCGGTAAATCGACGCTGTTCAAAATGATCGCCGGACGCGAGCAGCCTGATTCGGGCGAAGTCAAGATTGGTCAGACCGTCCGGATGGCTTTTGTCGACCAGAATCGCGATGATCTGGCCAACGAAAAAACAGTTTGGGAAGATGTCTCTGGCGGGCTGGACATGCTTAATGTCGGCAAGTTCCAGATGGCCAGCCGCGCTTACTGTGGCCGTTTCAACTTCAACGGTGCGGACCAGCAAAAACGTGTTGGTACCTTGTCCGGTGGTGAGCGTGGGCGCCTGCATTTGGCCAAAACACTGATTGCTGGCGGCAACGTGCTGATGCTTGACGAGCCGTCCAACGACTTGGACGTGGAAACCTTGCGCGCGTTGGAAGACGCCTTGCTGGAATTCGCGGGCTCACTCATGGTCATTAGCCACGATCGTTGGTTCTTGGATCGGATTGCCACCCACATCCTGGCCTGCGAAGGCGACAGCCAGTGGACCTTCTTTGACGGCAACTACCAAGAGTACGAAGCCGACAAGAAAAAGCGTCTGGGCGAAGAGGGCGCCAAGCCCAAGCGCATGCGCTTCAAGGCACTGAAGTAAGTTTTACTTTGCGCCTTGCAAAG
>JBBKVN010000278.1:0-3559 GCA_037968455.1 Rhodoferax sp. | reverse complement strand
CAGTTGCAGCAAGCTGACTTTTCGGAGCGCTTGACGAGTTTGCTGGCAGCAAACCCCACCGTTTTGCCCAGCCATTTGGAGCTGGAAGTGCTGGAAACCAGCGCCCTAGCCGACATCACGCAGGTATCAACCGTCATGCAAGCGTGTCGCGCGCTGGGCGTGCACTTTGCGTTGGACGATTTCGGCACGGGTTATTCATCGCTGACCTATCTCAAACACCTGCCAGCCGAGCTACTCAAAATTGACCAAAGCTTTGTGCGCGACATGCTGGACGATCCGGATGACCTGGCCATTGTGGAAGGTGTGATTGGGCTGGCCACGGCGTTCCGACGCAAGGTCATCGCAGAAGGAGTTGAAACCGTGGCCCACGGAGAACTGCTGCTGACCTTGGGCTGCGCGCTGGCGCAGGGCTACGGCATTGCACGACCCATGCCGGCGGGCGACATGCCCGCGTGGGTGAACACCTGGCGACCAGACCCGGCCTGGGCCGCATGGCGCGAACGTGCGTTGAACCGCGACGACCTGACAGTGGTGTTCTCTGAAGTTGGGCACCGCCATTGGCTTCGTTCACTGGAAGCCTATTTGGCGGGACAAGTCGGCCACCCACCGATGATGGGAGTAGCCGATTGCCACTTCGGACGCTGGCAGGCCTCCGAAGGGGAGAGCCGTTTTGGCCATCTGCCTTTGTTCCACGAGCTGGTGGTCTTGCATAACTGCATCCACGCGACGGGACAGGCGCTGGTCGGGCAGTTCAGTGCCGGCCAAGTCGCAAAGGCACAGACGGGCTTGGACAAATTGAGGCCGCTTGCGACCCAGCTGAGCCGCACACTGCGCGAATTGCTTTATGGCAGTGACGAAGCTGCTGCGTCAGTGCGGGTTTTGTAGACTTTGGTAGGTTGCGCCTTTGACAAGGCGGGTAGCGGGGCATCGTGAAGCACACGCGTATGCTTGTGAAATTGCTGCGGTGATGGTTGGAGCAGGCCTTTCATGGCGCAAAGTCTCACTGAATTGGTGTTTTATGCCTAAATCCTGCAAATTTAGGCGTCATATTGGCAGCACATTTGGCTCTGTTGTTTGTACAGTGGACCGCTATGACAACTCAATTCAATCCACCATCCCTAACCGACCTCGACCCTCAGGAAACAAATGAATGGCGCGATGCCTTCGCGGCGCTGGTCGCCGCCCAAGGCTCCGAGCGCGCCCGGTTTGTGCTCGACGAGCTGGCCCGTCTGGCCCGCACCCAGCGCGTGGGCTGGCAGCCGGAGCTGTGCACCCCGTATGTCAACACCATCGGCGTGGACCAGCAACCGGTCTTTCCTGGGGACTTGGCCGTGGAAGAACGTTTGGGCTCGCTCATGCGCTGGAACGCCCTGGCCATGGTGGTGCGTGCCAACCAGGCTTATGGCGAATTGGGCGGTCACATTGCAAGCTACGCCAGTGCTGCGGATCTGTTTGAGGTGGGCTACAACCACTTCTTTCACGCCCGAAGTGACGCCACCTCGCAGCTGGGTGATCTGGTCTTCTTCCAACCCCACAGCGCGCCCGGCGTCTACGCCCGTGCCTACCTGGAAGGACGTTTGAGTGCCGATGATTTGCTGCATTACCGCCAAGAACTTACCTCCCCCGCTGCCAAGGCCGTTGGCGCCCTGGACCCCGAGGCAGCGTTGCAAAGCGGCTTGGCGCGGGGCTTGTGTAGCTACCCTCACCCCTATTTGATGCCGGACTTCTGGCAGTTCCCCACCGGGTCCATGGGCATTGGCCCCATCAGCTCGATCTACCACGCCCGCTTCATGCGCTACCTCACCCACCGGCAGTTGCTCAGCTGCGAAGGCCGCAAGGTGTGGGGCGTGTTTGGTGATGGCGAGATGGACGAACCAGAAAGCATGAGCGCCCTGACGCTGGCCGCCCGTGAAGGGTTGGACAACCTGGTCTGGGTGGTCAACTGCAATCTGCAGCGCCTGGACGGCCCGGTGCGCGGCAATGGACGCATCATTGACGAACTGGAAAAGCTCTTTGCCGGTGCCGGCTGGAACGTGATCAAACTGGTGTGGGGTAGCGACTGGGACGGCCTGTTTGCCCGTGACACCACCGGTGCCTTGGCACGCGCTTTTGCCAACACCGTGGACGGCCAGATGCAAACCTTTGCCGCCAAAGACGGACGCTTTAACCGAGACACCTTCTTTGGTCAGAACGAAGAATTGCAGCGCCTGGCGCAAGGCATGACCGATGAACAGATCGACCGCCTCAAGCGCGGCGGCCACGACATCGTCAAGATTCACGCCGCTTATGCCGCCGCTGCCGCCCACAAAGGCCAGCCCACCGTGATATTGGCGCAGACCAAAAAAGGTTACGGCATGGGAAGCGCCGGCCAGGGCAAGATGACCACACACAGCCAGAAGAAGTTTGACGAGACCGATTTGATCGCGTTTCGCAACCGCTTCAACCTGCCCATGACCGATGAGCAGGTCACTCGGTTGGAGTTCTACAAGCCGGCCGAGGACAGCGTGGAGATGCAATACATGCACCAAAAGCGCAAAACCTTGGGCGGCTACCTCCCCAAGCGCTACACGGCGGTGGACACCGTGACGGTACCGCCTATGGCCAGCTACGCCCAGTTTGCCCTTCAGGCCGAAGGCAAAGAGATGAGCACCACCATGGCCTTTGTGCGCATGCTGGCCAATTTACTCAAAGACAAAGCCCTGGGCCCCCGCATTGTGCCCATCGTGGCCGACGAGGCCCGCACCTTTGGCATGGCCAATTTGTTCAAGCAGGTGGGCATTTATTCCAGCGTGGGTCAGCGCTATTCGCCTGAAGACATTGGCTCGGTGCTGAGCTACCGCGAAGCCATGGATGGCCAAATTCTGGAAGAAGGCATTTCCGAGGCCGGCGCGCTGGCCAGCTGGACGGCGGCTGCCCCCAGCTACAGCGTGCACGGCTTGGCCATGCTGCCCTTCTACATCTACTACTCCATGTTCGGCTTTCAGCGCGTGGGTGACCAGATTTGGGCCGCGGCCGACCAGCGCGCCCGGGGCTTTTTGCTGGGCGCCACCTCAGGGCGCACCACCTTGGGCGGTGAAGGCTTGCAACACCAGGACGGCACCAGCCATTTGATGGCATCGACCATTCCCAACTGCAAAGCCTATGACCCGGCTTTTGCGGGTGAATTGGCGGTGATCGTGGACCAGGGAATGCGTGACATGCTGGTCGATCAAAAAGACGTTTTCTACTACATCACCATGATGAACGAGAACTACGCCCAGCCCAGCTTGCCCGAAGGCGCTGCGGCCGATGTGATACGTGGTTGCTATCACTTCAGTAGCTACTCCCGCTCATCGGACGGGGGCCAGGGCCCTAAAACACCTAAAAACATCACTTTGTTGGGGTCTGGCGCAATTCTGACCGAGGTCATCAAAGCCGCAGAGCAAATGGCCGACCAGGGCTTTGAGGTTGATGTGTTCAGCGTGACCAGCTGGAGCGAGCTGGCCCGCCAAGGCATGGTCAATGCTGACGCCCATCCAGGCGCTCCATCGTTCTTGGCCAGCCAACTTGCGCAAAGCCG
>JBBKVN010000277.1:0-3094 GCA_037968455.1 Rhodoferax sp. | reverse complement strand
GAGGCTTGGGCGGTGTTGGGCGCTGCGGGCAAAACGCCCACGGCCACTCAAGAATCCATTTTCATGGACACCTACGTGCAGCAAGATGCGCCCAACGCCGCGCTGCTGGCCAAGTGGGCGCGCATTCGCGAGCTGCGCGACGCCGTGAACAAGGACATTGAAACCTTGCGCGCCGAAGGCCAGGTGGGCTCGTCCCTTCAAGCGCGTGTCGCACTGACCGTGAACGCCGCTGACTTCGAACTACTGAACAGTCTGGGCGATGACCTGAAGTTTGTCTTCATCACTTCTACTATTGATTTGATAGCTGGTTCCGCACTGTCCATAGAGGCCAGCGCCACAAAAAGCATTAAGTGTGAGCGCTGCTGGCATTACCGGGACGACGTGGGCGTTGATGCGGCCCACCCCGGCATTTGCGGCCGTTGCACCAGCAATTTGTATGGCTCAGGTGAAGATCGGAAGTTCGCGTAATGTCAAAAAGTTTCTCTTCATCCTCAAGCAGTATGTTGCCCTGGCTGGGCTTGGCGCTGATTCTGCTGATTGCAGACCAGTTCACCAAGATCCTGATTCTGGGCTACTACCAGCTCGGAGACAGCACACTGGTCACTTCCTTTTTTAACATTGTTCGGGTGCACAACACGGGCGCGGCGTTCTCCTTTCTGGCCGACGCATCCGGTTGGCAGCGATGGTTTTTCACCGGCATCGGGGCGGTGGAGATCGCCGTGATTCTGTGGATGCTCAAAGCCCATCCCGGTCAAAAATTGTTTTCATTTGCCTTGGCTTGCATTCTGGGCGGCGCCATTGGCAATGTGATCGACCGGGTGCGTTATGGCTACGTGGTTGACTTTCTTGATTTTCATTGGGGAACTTGGCATTTCCCCGCGTTCAACATCGCTGACAGCGCCATCTCCATTGGCGCCGCCTGCCTGATTCTCGACGAGTTGCTTCGGGTCAGAAAAACAAAGTAAGCTCAAGACTTTTTCCTGAGGAAAAGTCTTGACCCAGTTGCTGAACTTGCTTGCCGCCATTGCCCTGTTGATTTGGGGCACGCACATGGTTCGAACGGGGATGTTGAGAGTGCTCGGCGCCAACCTGCGCTCCGTGCTGGCCCACAGTGTTCGCAACCGCTTCACCGCCGCGCTGTCCGGCGTTGGCGTCACTGCCATTCTCCAGTCCAGCACCGCCACCTCACTTATCGTTTCTTCCTTTGTAGGCCAAGGGCTGATCGCGCTGCCGTCGGCTTTGGCCGTGATGCTGGGGGCCGACATTGGCACCAGCGTAATGGCCGTGGTGTTTTCCCGAGATCTCTCATGGTTGTCACCCTTGTTTATTTTGATCGGAGTGGTCCTTTTCATCGCTCGCCAATCCACGACGGTAGGTCGGGTGGGCAAGGTGCTGATTGGCCTGGGCCTGATGCTGCTGGCACTACAGCTGGTGTCGGCGTCCGCCACCGTGCTGACGCAATCTGACACGGTCAAGGCCTTGCTGGCGTCAGTGAGCAGTGACATTCTGAGCGAGATTTTGGTGGGCGCGTTCCTGGCTGTCTTGAGTTACTCCAGCCTGGCCATTGTGCTGCTCACGGCCACCCTGGCCAGCACCGGTGTCATTCCCTTGCCGGTGGCACTGGGCCTGGTCTTGGGGGCGAATCTGGGAAGCGGATTGCTGGGCGTGTTGACCACCCTCAAGTCAAATATTCAAACCCGGCAAGTGCCGCTGGGCAACCTCTTCTTCAAGATACTGGGCATCGGCATTGCCACGCCCTTAATCGGTTTGTGGCTGACACATGTTCGCCCCTATCTGGGTGACACGGCCACGGTGGTCGTGCTGTTTCACCTGTCCTTTAATGTGATGGTCGGGGCCATTTTTCTCGGTTTGACGGGCACCATTGGCCGCTGGGTCGAGCTGGGGCTGCCGGTCCCCCGAAAGAATACGGTCGCGGGGCGGCAACGACATCTGGACGTGTCGGCACTGGCCACACCGTCAGTGGCCATTTCCTGTGCCGTGCGTGAATCCATGCATCAGGCGGACGTGGTGGAGACCATGCTGCGGGGCCTACTGCAGGTCATCAAGACAGACGACGAGGCCCTGGCTCAGGAACTCGAGAAAATGGATGACACGGTAGACGAGCTGTACTCCGACATCAAGTACTACCTGACCAAAATATCGCGCGAAGCCTTGAGCGAGCATGAGGGTCGCCGCTGGACGGACATCATCAGCTTCACCATCAACATGGAGCAAATTGGCGACATCATCGAGCGCGTTCTGATTGACATTGAAGACAAGAAAATTAAGAAAGGCCGGGCCTTCTCGGAAGCCGGCATGAACGAGATCAGCGACCTGCACGCCCGCCTCGTCAACAACCTGCGTCTGGGCATGAGCGTTTTCCTGAACGGCAACGTGCGCGATGCGCAGAAGTTGCTGGAGGAGAAAACCCGTTTCAGAGACCTTGAGCACGCCTATGCCGCAGCCCACCTGGAGCGCCTCGCCGTCAACACGCTGCAAAGCATTGAAACCAGTTCACTCCACCTGGATTTGATCAGCGACCTCAAGCGCATCAACTCGCATATTTGCTCGATCGCCTACCCGATCCTGGACTCGGCCGGGGCCCTAGCCCCGAACCGCTTGCGTCACTCGGTGCTGGACGCCGGCCCGGAGTTCACAGCGTCAAAATAGTACAGCCGGTGGTCTTGCGGGCTTCCAGATCACGGTGGGCCTGCTGCACGTCCTCCAGCTTGTAACGCTGATCAATGCGAATCGTCACCTTGCCGCTGGTTACCGCCTCAAAAAGGTCATCGGCCATGGCCTGGGTGCTTTCCCGGGTGGCAATGTGATTGAACAAGGTTTGGCGGGTGACATACAACGACCCCTTGGCCCCCAAAATGCCTGGCGCAAACGGTGCCACCGGGCCAGAGGCATTGCCAAAACTGGCCATTAACCCAAAGGGGGCCAGGCAGTCCAGTGATTTCTCCCAGGTGTCCTTGCCCACGCTGTCGTAAACCGCCTTGACACCTTTGCCCGCCGTGATGTCTTTCACCCGCGCCAGAAAATCTTCGGTGGCGTAGTTGATCACGAAGGCGGCGCCGTGGGCCTTGGCCAG
>JBBKVN010000276.1:0-2671 GCA_037968455.1 Rhodoferax sp. | reverse complement strand
ATGTAGGCTTGAGGCGGGCGTTTAGCTAGAGCGGTTTGTGGGACTGGTGGGCCGTGTTGGATGACATTTTAGGCGGTGACGCCGTGAGCAGCGGTTCAATGCCGGTGCCCGGCAGAAGGTCGACGAGTATTTCAGCCCGCGCATACATCACGATCACACCGTAGTTTCCCAGAAGTCCACCCAGCGGCGCCAGTGGGCTGTCTGGCTCGGAGCGCCGGTTCGTCATATTGCGCAAACCCTGCGCAGCAGGACGGACGGACCATGAGTTGGGCTCACTGAGGTGCTCGTTGCGCCAGCTGGTTCCGTCCAGGAGTTGGGCCAGGCCGGGGTTATTTTCCGATTCGGTCGTGTGGGCATCCAGCACGACGACCGAGTAGCCCAAGTCCACCAGCGTGGAGCACAGGCTCCATAGCAAAGGAAGTTCTCCTTGCTGATCGCCGTGGCTGGCCATGGCGATGACTCTTGGTGCTGTTTGCGAGCCGATCTGCTGCAACCCGGCTCCCTGGTTGACGCAGGCGTCAAGCATCAAAGCGCCCTGTCTGCGTTGCGGCGGGCTGGGTGAAGAAGAAGCCCAAGTCCGCCGGTTTGGGGTCGAACGCTGATTTGGTTGGCGCCCGCATGGACAGTCGAATGAGCTTGGCCGCATCTGCGGACTCCCAATCCTCCGGGACTTTTTGGCCCATCGTGACTCCGCGCAGCAGCAATTGATGGCGGATGATGGCATCCAGTGCGGGGCCGACTTTGGCGGCCTCGTCAATCTTGGACAAAATGGCTTGCTGAATTCCGTTGGATTTGAAGGATGAGACCACGTCATCGAGCGTGTCGCCATGACCGCCAGCGTTCAGAACCAGCAGGCGGTTGACTTTGGGCAAGTCCAGCACTTCAAGCATGTCACGTTTGCGAGGGTCGCTGGGTGCCAAGCCGGTGGTGTCCACCAAAATCATCTTCTTGTTGGCAAGCAGGCCCAGCAAGTCTTGCAGGGCAGCACGGTCATGGGCCAGATGGGCCACGACACCCAGCATGCGGCCATAAGAGCGAAGCTGCTCGTGGGCGCCTACGCGGTAAGTATCGAGTGTGATGAGTCCCACACTGCTAGGCCCGTGGACACGGGCACAGAGGCCCGCCAGTTTGGCTGCCGTGGTGGTTTTTCCAACGCCTGTTGCACCAACCAGGGCAAAAATGCCACCTTCTTCATGAATGGGGCTGGTATCAGCGTCTGTCTTCAGGTTGCGTTCCAAAATGTCCATGACCCAGCGCACGGACTCGGCTGCGCCAATGTCCTCGGGCATGCGCTCAAGGATGGTGCGTGACAGGGTGGGGGAGTATCCGGCCCGAATCATTTTGAGCATCAGATTCGAGTGAATCGGGTTTTGACGGGCTTGGCCGAGCCAGGTCAGTGTGTTGAAACGGTCCTCGATCAAGGCCTTCATGGCGTGCAGTTCGTCCACGATCCCTTGCGGCATGGCAGGTGCGGCCAGAGATGGTTGAGGGCTGGCAGCGCGCGTCTGCGTGGTGGCGCGCTGAGGGGCTTGCTTGGCTGCTGGACGGAACTCCGGTGGCGCCGCTGCTACACGTGTTTCGAACGTCGAAGGGCGCAGGGGCGATGCCTGTGCGCGAACGATCGGCTCGCTAGGGCCGGCGAGGGCTTCCGCCCGGCGGCGCAGCATTCTTTCGCGAACGTAGTCCTGAAACGACAAAGTACTCATTGAAAGCTTGGCGACGTCCTCTTCGACACTCGCCCGCGAGTCAACGTGGCTGGCCGGTGTTCGTCGTTGCAAAGACGGGTTTATCTCCCGATTAGCCAACTCTGACTTGTCCAATGCCGCCAAAGTGTCTTCGCCGGTTGCGACCACCTCAATGCCGGACGCTGTGGTTCGGTTGGACAAAATCAAGGTGCCGTCGCCAAAAGCGAGTCGGGCCTTGGCAAGTGCTTCGCGTGAGGTAGGAGCGGTAAATCGTTGAATGTTCATGATGAAGCACCTTTGAGAATCGGGCCGATGCGAATTGTGTGTGTGTCAGGAATCTCGCTGTGGCCGAGCACCTGAAGACGGGGGGCAACGCGGCGTACCAGACGGGAAATCGCGCTCCTGATTTGGTCGGGCACCAGAAGGCAGGCAGGGATGCCAATTTCTTCTTGTTTGAGGGCTACTTCCGCAGCTGTGCGGGTCAAAATTTCCGCTACGCCTGGGTCGAGCGCCGGGCCGCTGGCATTGCCAAGGGCTTGCACCAGCAGCCGCTCAAGCGCGGGGTCAATGGCGATAACGTTGAGCTCGCGAGTGGGGCCATAAATCTGCTGCACGATGGCGGGTGACAGCGCAATGCGAACCCGACGCGCCAGTTCTGCGGGGTCAGTCACTGTGCTTGCGTGCTCGGCCAGCGATTCGATGATGGTCCGGATATCGCGAATGTGTACAGACTCATCCAGCAGCAACTGCAGGACTTTCTGGAAAACAGCGATGGGGACCATTTTGGGAACCACTTCTTCGATGAGCTTTGGGGCCAGCTTGCTGACGTGTTCAACAAGTTGCTGGGTCTCGGTTCGGCTGAGTAGCTTGGAGGCCTGAACTTGCATCAAGTGTGACAAATGGGTGGCCATCACAGTCTCAGAATCAACCACGGTAAAACCCGCCATTTGCGCGGCTTCCTTCTGGCGATCGTCGATCCAGTGTGC
>JBBKVN010000275.1:0-3592 GCA_037968455.1 Rhodoferax sp. | reverse complement strand
GCTGACCGATAGGATTTTGTTTTCGGGCAAACGCGCCACCGGCGTCGCTTACCTGGTCAACGAACAAGCTCAGACCGCCAACGCCAAGCGCGAAGTGTTGCTGTGCTCAGGCGCCATTGCCTCGCCACAGATTCTGCAACGCTCGGGCGTGGGTCCGGGCGCCCTGCTGCGCGACTTGGACATTGCGTTGGTGCATGAGTTGCCCGGCGTCGGCGCCAACTTGCAGGACCACTTGGAGGTGTACCAGCAGTACGAATGCCTGCAACCGGTGTCGCTGGTGGGTGCACTCAAGCTCTGGAACCAACCCGCGATTGGTGCGGAATGGCTATTTTTGAACAGCGGCACCGGTGCCAGCAACCAGTTTGAGGCCGGTGGTTTTATTCGTAGCTCAGATCAGTTTGACTGGCCCAACATTCAGTACCACTTTCTTCCTGTCGCCATCAACTACAACGGCAGCAACCCGATCAAAGTACACGGCTTTCAGGCGCACATGGGCTCCATGCGCTCCCCCAGCCGGGGCCAAGTACCAGCGCGCTCCAAAGACCCCCGCCAACACCCGAGCATCTTGTTTAACTACATGTCCACCGAGCAGGATTGGGCGGAGTTTCGGGCTGGCATTCGCATCACCCGAGAAATCATGCGTCAACCAGCATTGGCGCCATACGCAGGCCGTGAAATCACCCCCGGCGATCTGGCGCAAACCGATGCCGAGTTGGACGCTTTCGTGCGCCAGCACGCCGAGACGGCCTTCCACCCCTGCGGCACCAACGCCATGGGTGTGGGTGACATGGCGGTCGTGGACGCTCAAGGCCGGGTGCATGGGCTGGACGGACTGCGGGTGGTGGATGCGTCCATCATGCCCGAGATCGTCACCGGCAATTTGAACGCACCAACCATCATGATGGCCGAGAAGATTGCCGACCTGATTCGTGGCCGCACGCCCTTGGCGCGAAGCCAGGCGCCCTACTTCCAAGCCAACGGCGCGCCGGCGCGGCGCTAACCAGCAAAGCCTGCACGCCGCCACCGGCTCAGGCCTTATCTTGAGGCTCCCGGGCGCCCCGTCAAGAACTCGTCAAGAGCGGCGGTGCCACGCCAACAGCCGTGGTGTGACCAACACGAGCACCACCACCGCAAGCAAGGTGGCGGACATCGGACGCTCCACAAACACCATCCAGTTGCCTTCGCCAATGGCCATGGCGTTGCGCATCTGCGCCTCCGCCATGGGGCCCAAGATGAGGCCAACAATCACGGGAGCGGTGGGAAAGTCAAATCGGCGCATGGCGACACCCAGCAAGCCCAGGGCGAACATCAGGTAGAGGTCAAACGCGCTCTGGCGCATGCCATAGACACCGACGGTTGCAAAGATCAAGATGCCTGCGTACAACTGGGAACGAGGAATTTTGAGCAATTTGACCCACAAACCAACCATTGGCAAATTCAACACCAGCAACATCACGTTGCCAATATAGAGCGACGCAATCAACGCCCAGACCAAAGTAGACGACGTTTGAAACAACTGGGGGCCTGCCTGAATGCCGTAGTTTTGCAATGCAGACAACAAGATGGCGGCAGTCACTGAGGTGGGAATGCCCAGCGTGAGCAAGGGAACCAGCGTGGCGGTTACTGCAGCATTGTTGGCCGCCTCAGGCCCGGCCACACCTTCAATCGCGCCTGTGGTACCAAACTCCTTTTTGTGCTCAGGGCTGGCCAGCTTGCGCTCAGTTGCATAGCTCAAAAAGGTAGGTATCTCTGAACCACCCGCGGGAATGGTGCCAAACGGAAATCCAATGGCGGTTCCGCGCAGCCAAGCGGGCCAAGACCTGCGCCATTCGGTGCGCGTCATGTGAACCTTGTTGAGCTTATTGATGTTGACGGGGCTGCGCCCTTCATACATCGCGTTGTACAAAACCTCGGAGGTTGCGAACAAACCAACCGCAATCAACACGACCTCCATGCCGTCCATGAATTCGAGCACGCCACCGGTGTAACGCACTTGGCCGGAAATCTGGTCAATCCCTATGAGCCCCAGTGCCAGGCCAAAAAACAAGGCTGTCAGGCCACGCACCGTGCTTTGCCCAAGAACGGCGCTGACCGTCGTAAAGGCAAGCAACATCAAACAAAAGTACTCGGGTGGCCCAAGCTGGATCGCATACTCGGCCAAGACTGGCGCGAACAAGGTCACCAGCACCGTGGCGAAGGTCCCCGCCACGAACGAGCCGATGGCTGAAGTGGCCAGAGCCGCGCCTGCCCGGCCGTTCTTGGCCATCTTGAAGCCCTCCAGGGCGGTCACCATGGTGCCGGTCTCGCCCGGCGTGTTAAGCAGAATGGAGGTGGTTGACCCCCCATACATGGCACCGTAGTAAATGCCAGCAAAGAAAATCATCGATGCGGTGGGCTCCACCTGCCCGGTGATTGGCAACAGCATGGCAATGGTCACCGCTGGCCCCAAGCCAGGCAAAACGCCAATGCCGGTGCCCAGTGCACAGCCCGCCAAGGCCCATAGCAGATTGATAGGCGTGCCAGCCGTCGCAAATCCGCCTAAAAGTTGATTGAGGATTTCCATAGGTTTTCTCTAAAAATTCAGCGTGACGGGCCGGGATTTAAAGCCAACCACTCGCCGTCATGCCAGGCAAATTCACGGCAAGTACTTTGGTGAACAACCAGAACACAGGGGCAGCGATCAGCATGCCGGTAACGCCGTCCTTGATCGTTTGGCGCAAATTGCCCGGGTGTTTCCCTTCGCTGCCGCGCATGCCTCGCACAGCCAGTCCATAACAGAGCGAGCAGCTCAGAATGAAGCCAATGGTGGTGATCAGGGTCGCATTGGCAAGAATGCCGGCCGACACCCAAGCCAGCGCTTTCCAGTCACCGCTCGCGGCACCGGACGGTGTCTCCAACTGGCGAAATCCGCCGGAAAAAGACTCCCACAGCAACCAACCACCGCAGACCGTCATGGCCGCAGCCACCAACCACGGCAGAAAATTGGGCCCCACACCTGAATAACCGATGCTGGACGGAATATCCACAGCGCCATAGGCCAGAACGGCCGCCACAAGCAGTGCACCGACCCCCATCAAAACCTGACCGGACTGGTCTTGCGTGGTGGGCGGGGTGAGGTTGGACTCAGTCGAATCAATGGGGGCCATGCGATGCTCCAACAGAATGGGCAGTGTTCAATGAAATGGCCGCTACCTTTGAGGGGTAACGGCCTGATGGGGTCGTGTCGAGCGAGGCGTTAAATCATGCCGGCACGAACCATGGTGGCTCGCAGGGCTGCAAAGTCACGATCTACAAAAGTATCAAAAGCTTTGCCTGTCAACAGGGCTGGGTTCCAGCCGTTTTTCTCAAGTGCCTCAGCCCAAACCTTGGTTTTGGTCGCGGCGATGACCGTCTGCGTCAATGCATCCCGTTGCGCCTGGGTGATGCCGGCAGCGCCAAACACACCACGCCAGTTGCCAATCTCCACATCAATGCCCTGCTCCTTCAAGGTGGGAACATCGATGCCCTTGAGGCGCTGGGCTGAGGTGACCGCGATGGGCTTCATCTTCCCGCTCTCAATGTACTGCTGGAACTCGCTGTAACCACTGCCACC
>JBBKVN010000274.1:0-7097 GCA_037968455.1 Rhodoferax sp. | reverse complement strand
TCGGTTGTGCCTGCCACGACCTGCGCCTTGGGATGCCGGGCGCGGGCTTGCAGCAACGCGGCCAGGGTTCTGGGACGCAGGTAGGGGCCGGCCTCGCCGTCTTTGGGCCGGATGGTTCTCAGTGCGTTGAGGGTCGCCTTTTCATCCACAGCACATCCGGCGGGCAGGGGGAGCGAGCCCATTTTTTCAGCCGCGTCCAGGATGGGGCGATAGCCGGTGCACCGGCACAGGTTGCCCGACAGGTCGGTCTGGGCGCGTTCGCGCGTGACGTCCTGTCCACCCTGGGTATTCTGGTACAGGCCAAACAGGCTCATGACAAAACCGGGCGTGCAAAAGCCGCATTGGCTGGCGTGGCACTGCACCATGGCTTCTTGCACCGGGTGCAGGCCTGGCACCCCGGAAAGCGCGGGGCCCGGAACTGCGCCTTCGCCCAAGGGCGCTGGCGTGCCGCGGTCCTGATCCACTGCAATGTCAGCAGCCGTCCAGACGGCCATGCCGTTGACCGAATGGGCCAGGCGGATGCAGCTGTTGATGGCTTTGTATTCAAGGCGGCCGTTGACGGCTTCGGCGATCACCACCGTGCAGGCCCCGCAATCGCCCTCGCCGCAGCCTTCTTTGGTGGCGGTGAGGTTCAAATCGTCCCTCAAGACCTGCAGCAAGGTCCGGTCGGGTGGTACATTGCCCAGCGCCACGGGCTGGCCGCGACGGACAAATCTCAGGGTTTGTGCGGAGTTTTTGACGGTCATGCGCGCCAGCATAGCCCCTCGCCCCTGGCACAACATATGCTCTACCGTATGGCATGAATGCCTTAACCACAATCCCCGCATACAGTCGACAGGTATGAAATACGTGTCCATGTTCGACAAAATTGATCTGCACCTGATCCGCGTGCTTCACACCGTGCTCACCGAGCGCAGTGTGTCGCGCGCTGCGCTGCGCCTGGGCATGTACCAGCCAGCGGTCAGTGCAGCACTCAAACGCCTGCGAGATCTGGCGGGCGACCCGCTGCTGGTTCGCTCGGGTTCGGGCATGGTGCCGACCGAAGCGGGCCTGCGCATGGTGGAGCCGGCGGCGCACATTTTGCGCTCGGCTGAAATGCTGTTTTCTGACGCCCGCAGTTTTGATCCGGCCAGCACCACCCAGACCTTCAGTCTGGCCGCCAGCGATTACATGGACCCCAAGTTTCTGCCCATGCTGGTGGCCCAGCTCAAGGCGCAGGCGCCCAATTGCTTGATCGATATCCACCCCTTGTCGGCCGATGCCGATTACCGCCGTCAGCTCGCCATGGGTCAAGTGGATGTGGTGATTGGCAACTGGCCCAAACCCCCCGACGATCTGCACCTGGGACGGCTGTTTGGCGACGAGGTGGTCTGCTTGGTGGCCAACCACCATCCGGCCGTCAAACGTGGCTGGGACCAAGAGGCCTGGCTGGCCATCGATCACATCGCGCCCATGCCCACCCACCCGGGTGCTCGCGGTGTGATCGACGACCACTTGGCCACCCAGGGGCTGGTGCGCAATATCGCCGTCCGGTGCCCGCATTTCGGTTTGATCCCGGCCATGGTCGCTGACAGCCTGCTGGTCCTGACCACGGGCCGCCACTATTGCGAGCGCTTTGTTGATACGCTGCCTGTGCAGATCCTGCCACCGGCGGTTCCGTTCCCCCGCATGATGTACTACCAGTTGTGGCATGAACGCACCCACGGATCGGCGGCAGGGCGGTGGTTGCGTGAGCAAATCAAGAACGTGGCCGCTTCGCTGCGCCGCCCGGACGGCGAGGCGATCAGCGTTGCGCCTGTTGTCAACGACTGAGAACGATGCCCGTATGACCACACCCCGACTCCAGCTCACCGAGATCACCAAGCGCTACCCCGGCGTGGTGGCCAACAACGCGGTTTCCCTGAACGTCATGCCCGGAGAGATCCACGCCGTGCTGGGTGAAAACGGTGCGGGCAAGTCCACTTTGATGAAGATCATCTATGGATCGGTCAAACCCGACGAAGGGTCGGTCACGTTCAACGGGCGACAGGTGCAGGTGCGCAACCCCCAGGAAGCCCGTGCGCTGGGCATCAGCATGGTGTTTCAGCACTTCAGCCTTTTTGACACCATCACCGTGGCAGAAAACGTGTGGCTGGGTCTGAGCAAGACCCTGACACTGGATGAAGTGACCCGCAGCATCACGGCCAAGGCGACCGAGTATGGCTTGGACATTGACCCCGCGCGGCCCGTGCACACTTTGAGCGTGGGCGAGATGCAGCGGGTGGAAATCATTCGCGCCTTGCTCACCAACCCGCAGTTGTTGATTCTGGACGAACCCACCTCGGTGCTGACGCCGCAGGCGGTGGACAAGCTGTTTGTGGTGCTGAAAAAGCTCGCCAGCGAGGGTTGCAGCATCTTGTACATCAGCCACAAGCTGCATGAGATTCGCGAGTTGTGCAACGCCTGCACGGTGCTGCGCGGCGGCAAGGTCACCGGCACGTGCAACCCCGCGCAGGAGACCAACGCCTCTCTGTCCAAGCTGATGATTGGTGCCGAGCCCCCGCAGTTAACCCGCCGGGCGCCGAACACCGGCGCCACCGTCTTGGAGGTGCAAAACCTCAGCCTGGCCCGTGACGACCAGTTTGGTGTGGATTTGGTGGACATGAGTCTGGAGGTGCGTGCCGGTGAAGTGGTGGGCATTGCCGGTGTCTCAGGCAATGGCCAGCGCGAACTTCTTTATGCCTTGTCGGGCGAAGATGTGCGCTCACCTGCCAACTCCATTCAGATTGATGGCGCCAATGTGGCTCATTTGCACCCGGCCCACCGGCGGCGGCTGGGCTTGCACTTTGTGCCCGAGGAACGACTGGGTCGGGGCGCTGTGCCCACGCTGAGTTTGGCGCACAACATGTTGTTGACTCGCGATGACGCGATTTCATTCCCCCGATTTGCGGGCGGCTGGATTCGGGTGGCCCAATTGCAAACCCATGCGGCCGACATCATCAAACGCTTCAACGTCAAGGCCAACGGCCCGCGCGCAGCGGCCCGTTCCTTGTCCGGGGGCAATTTGCAGAAATTTATTGTGGGGCGCGAGATTGACGCCCAGCCCAAGTTGTTCATCGTCTCCCAGCCCACTTGGGGTGTTGACGTGGGTGCGGCGGCGCAAATTCGAGGTGAGATTCTGGCGCTGCGTGACGCGGGTTGCGCCGTGTTGGTGGTCAGTGAAGAGCTGGATGAGTTGTTTGAAGTGAGTGACCGCCTGCATGTGATTGCGCATGGGCGGTTGTCCCCCTCGGTGCCGGTGGCGGATGCCACCGTGGAACAAATTGGAGAATGGATGAGCGGCCTGTGGCACAAAGACGTACAGAACCACCTGTTGCGCACTGAAACGGAGGTCGCCCATGCTCAAGCTTGAAGCGCGCCCCCAGCCGTCCAACCTGTGGAGCTACGGCTCGCCCGTTCTGGCGCTGTTGATCACCGTGGTGATTGGCACCCTCATGTTCACGGCGCTGGGAAAAGACCCGGTCAAGGGACTGGAGATGTTTTTCTGGTTACCTATCAAAAACGCCTACGCGATTGGTGAGTTGCTGGTCAAAGCCACGCCCTTATTGATCATTGCCTTGGGGCTGGCGGTTTGCTTTCGCTCCAACGTCTGGAATATCGGCGCCGAAGGCCAATACATCATGGGCGCGATTTTTGCGGCCGGCGTGGCGCTGATGGCCGACAAATCGACGGGGGCTTGGATTGTGGCGCCCATCATTGCCGCAGGCATTCTGGGGGGAATGTTTTGGGCCGGCATCACGGCCGTGCTGCGAGACCGCTTTAACGCCAATGAGATTTTGGTGAGCCTGATGCTGGTTTATGTGGCCGTGCAAGTGCTGAGCTACATGGTCGGTGGGCCGTGGATGGACCCGCAGGGCTTTAACTTTCCCCAAAGCAAAACCTTTGAAGCGGCCACACGCATTCCCCGTTTGCTGGACGGTTCCCGGGTGAGTATTGGCGTGCTGTTTGCCCTGGCCGGCGTGGCGGGCCTCTGGGTGTTCTTGTTTCGCACCCGCGCGGGTTTTTCCTTGCAGGTGGGCGGGTTGGCGCCTGCGGCCGCGCGCTATGCCGGTTTTTCATCACGGCGCGCCTTGTGGACGGCCTTGCTGATCTCTGGCGGCGCAGCGGGTCTGGCTGGCGGGCTGGAGGTGGCCGGGCCCATTGGGCAGCTCACCCCGTATGTGCCAGCGGGCTACGGTTTTGCCGCCATCATCGTGGCCTATGTGGGCCGGTTGCACCCGGTGGGCATGGTGTTCTCGGCCATTTTGATGAGCATGTTCTATATCGGTGGCGAGATGGCGCAGTCTCGTTTGGGGCTAACTAAGTCACTCACGGGTGTCTTCCAGGGCTTGCTGCTGTTCAGCCTGCTGGCATGTGACACGCTGGTGAATTACCGGCTTACTTTCAAAGGGCGCAAGTGATGGATTCCTACGCACTTCTATTGGCGGCCACGCTGAATGCGGGAACGGTGCTGGCTTTGGCCTCGCTGGGTCTGCTGATCAATGAAAAGGTGGGCATTGTGAATCTGGGCGCGGAGGGCATGATGCTGTGCGCTGCCATCGCCGGCTTTGCCACGGTGGTTCATACCGGCAACGACTGGCTTGGTTTCGCCGCTGGCATGGCCGCTGGCGCAGGATTGGCCGCTATTTTTGGTCTGCTGGTGATTTGGCTCAACACCAACCAGTACGCCACCGGGTTGGCGCTCACCTTGTTTGGGGCCGGGTTCTCGGCCTTTGTGGGAACCGGTTATGTGCAGGCCACCATGCCACCACGCCCGCGTTTCGCCATTCCATTCCTGTCAGACCTTCCGCTCGTGGGCCCGGCGTTGTTTCGGCATCACCCGTTGGTGTACCTGACCGTGTTCCTGGCCTTGGCGCTGATCTGGTTCATGTACCGCACGCGCAGCGGCTTGATCATGCGCAGCGTGGGAGAGAGCCCTGAATCCGCGCATGCCTTGGGTTATCCGGTGCGTCGCATTCGCCTGCTGGCGGTGGTGGTGGGTGGCGCGCTGTGTGGTTTGGCGGGCGCATACTTGTCTATCATCTACACGCCGCTGTGGGTTGAAGGCATGGTTTCTGGCAAAGGCTGGATTGCCTTGGCGCTCACGACCTTTGCCACCTGGCGCCCGGCCCGAGTGCTGCTGGGTGCGTATCTGTTTGGTGGCGTCACCATGCTGCAGTTTCACCTGCAGGGCATCGGCGTGAATGTGCCGAGCCAATTTCTGACGATGCTGCCTTATGTGGCGACCATCGTGGTGCTGGCCCTGATTTCCCGCAACCCGCAATGGATTCGCATCAATATGCCCGCATCCATTGGAAAACCGTTTTACCCCGGTTCATAATTGAACTTTTCTTAACCTGTCGCAAACCCTCCAAAGAAGGAATTTAGATGACCGATCTGCAAAAACGTTCGCTGCTGAAAATCGCAGCACTCACGGCTGTAGCCTCCGCTGCGCTGGTTGGGTGCGGCAAAAAGGAAGAGCCAGCACCTGCGCCCGCACCTGCCGCTGTGCCGGTTGTGGAAGCGCCTGCTCCCAAAGTTGAACCCCTGAAAATCGGGTTTGCCTACGTGGGCCCTGTGGGTGACGGCGGTTGGACGTTTGCACATGACAATGGCCGCAAAGCCGTAGAAGCCGAGTTTGGCGACAAGGTGGTCACGTCTTTCGTTGAAAACGTGCCCGAGTCGGCTGATGCCGAGCGCGTGATTCGCGACATGGCGGGCCAAGGTAACAAGCTGATTTTTGGCACTACCTTTGGCTACATGGAGCCCATGCTCAAAATTGCCGCCGACATGAAAGACGTGAAGTTTGAGCACGCCACAGGCTACAAACAAGCCGACAACATGCGCACCTACGACAGTCGCACCTACGAAGGCGCGTATCTGGCAGGTGTGATTGCCGGCAAGATGACCAAAACCAACACGCTGGGTGTGGTGGCATCGATCCCAATTCCTGAAGTGATTCGCAACATCAACAGCTTCACATTGGGTGCACAAAGCAGCAACCCCAAGGTCAAGACCAAAGTGGTGTGGGTGAATGGTTGGTTTGACCCACCGAAAGACACCGAAGCGGCCACCTCGCTGATGAATGGCGGTGCGGACATTCTGTTCCAGAACACTGACTCACCTGCCGTGTTGAAAGCTGCCGAAGCCAAGGGCAAGCGCGCCTTCGGTTGGGATTCCGATATGACCGCCTACGGCCCCAAAGCCCACTTGGCATCGGCCGTGATCAACTGGGGGCCTTACTACATCAAGGCCACTAAAGAAGCGCTTGACGGTACCTGGAAGGGTGGCGAAGCCGCTTGGTGGGGCGTAAAAGAAGGTGCGATTGACATCGTGTCCATCGCTGAAGACGTGCCCGCCGATGTCAAAGCCAAGGTTGAAGAAGTCAAAGCCGGTTTGAAAGACGGCAGCTTCTCGATCTGGAAAGGCCCGATCATGGACAACACGGGCAAAGTTCAAATTGAGAAAGACACCGTCGCTGACGATAAGTTCCTCGGTGGCTTGAACTTCTACGTCAAGGGCGTGGAAGGCAAAGTGCCTGGTTCCAAATAAGTCGCTTTAGCGCCTGGTCAAGGGCCGCCTTTGGGCGGCCTTTGTTTTTCAGGCCTCCAAAACACTCCTTTTTTCTCCTCCTGCTTGCCTTGCGCCATGGACTCCTTTCAACATCTTCTGGCCGTATTTTTCAGCTTCAAAGCCTATGTGATGCTGCCGATCATCATTTTGTTGATCGCACTGGCGGTGCGGGTGCCCTTGCAGCGGGCCTTGTTCAGCACGGTGGCGCTGGCAGCAGGGTTTGCGGGCGTCTTCATCGCCTTTGATTTCTTCGTCGCCAACATCAGCCCGGCGGTGCGGCAGTTGTCCTTGGCCAGAGGCTTGAGCTTTCCGGTGCTGGATGTGGGCTGGCCGCCCTTGGCCGCCATCACCTGGGCCTCACCGTTGGCCGCCATTTCCATTCCCTTGGTGCTGCTCACCAATCTGGTGCTACTGGCCGTGGGTTGGACCCGCACGATCTACATCGACATCTGGAACTACTGGCATTTCGCCTTCATGGGCGCTTTGGTCATGAGCACGTCGGGCAG
>JBBKVN010000273.1:0-7345 GCA_037968455.1 Rhodoferax sp. | reverse complement strand
GACAAGCTGCATCAGAGTGGCTCCAGTTTGTCCGGTGGCCAGCAGCAGCGTTTGTGTATCGCGCGGGGCATCGCCATCAAACCAGAAGTTCTCCTGCTCGACGAGCCTTGTTCGGCGCTTGACCCCATCTCGACCGCCAAGGTGGAGGAGTTGATCACCGAATTGAAGAGTGACTACACCGTGGTCATCGTGACACACAACATGCAGCAAGCTGCGCGTTGCAGCGACTACACCGCCTACATGTACCTGGGTGATTTGATGGAGTTTGGCTCGACCGAGCAAATGTTCTTCAAACCGACCCGCAAAGAGACAGAAGATTACATTACCGGCCGTTTTGGCTAAGGAGACAACATGCCTGAAAAACATCTTTCCACACAGTTTGACAGCGAGCTCAGTGCTGTCTCTGGCCGGGTTATGGAGCTCGGCGGTTTGGTCGAATCCCAAATTCGCCAGGCCATTTACGCCTTGTCCCAGTTCAATCTCGAAGTAGCGAACCAGGTAAGCGCTGACGAAGCCCGCGTGAATGCCATGGAAGTGGACATTGACCGTGAACTGTCCAGCATCATTGCCAGACGGCAACCGACTGCTCGTGATCTGCGTTTGTTGATTGCCATATCCAAGACGACTGCCAATTTGGAGCGAGTGGGCGATGAGGCCGAGAAGATTGCCCGCATGGTGCGCTCCATCATCAAAAGTGGCGCACCTCGCTCATTACCCTCGTTGGAGTTGCGGGTAGCGGCGGATATGGCATCCGGCTTGTTGCGCAAGGCGCTGGACGCCTTTGCCCGCCTCGATACAGCGGCTGCGGTGTCGATCCTGAAAGAAGACGACCTGATTGACAAGGAGTTTGACGGCTTTGTGCGCAAGCTGATCACCTACATGATGGAAGACCCGCGCATGATTTCGCCGAGTCTGGATTTGCTCTTTTTGGCCAAAGCCATTGAACGCATTGGCGACCATTCCAAAAACATTGCCGAGTTCATCATTTACGTGGTCAAAGGGGCCGATGTGCGCCATTCGTCCATGGAAGAAATTGAGTCGGTTCTTAAATGAGGCAACAACCCCGCGTGTTAATTGTTGAGGATGAGCCTGCCATCGCCGAGCTCATCGCTGTCAACTTGCGTCACAACGGGTTTCGCCCCACCTGGGCCCCGGACAGCGCGTCGGCCCAAATTGAATTGGATTCGGTTCTCCCGGATGTCATCCTTCTGGACTGGATGCTGCCGGGAGAGAGTGGACTTGTGCTGGCCAAACGCTGGCGAGCCCATTCGCGGACAAAAGCAGTTCCCATCATCATGTTGACTGCGCGTGGGGACGAGCAGGACCGCGTCGCGGGTTTGGACGCTGGGGCCGATGACTACATTGCCAAACCGTTCTCTACCAAAGAGCTGCTGGCTCGCGTGCGCGCCGTGCTGCGCCGCAGGGCGCCAGAGCAGGTGGCAGGTGTTGTGTCTGTCGGGGCGCTGTCCTTGGATGCGTCGACTTACCGGGTGACCTTTGGCGATGATGCACTCAAGCTGGGGCCTACCGAATTCAAGTTGCTTCATTACTTGATGACACACGCCGAACGGGTTCACAGCCGCGCGCAATTGTTGGACAAGGTCTGGGGTGACCATGTCTTCATTGAGGAAAGAACGGTTGATGTTCATGTCAAGCGCCTGCGTGAAGCGCTAGGCGGGACGGCCAGCCTCATGGTTGAGACCGTGCGTGGTGCCGGCTATCGCATTACCTCGCAGGTGGCCACCGTGGTGAAATCAAAGGCCAGCGCTTGACGCCGGCTCAACAAGTGTAGAAATGATCGACGGTTTGGTTTAACCATGTTGTGGCGTTTTTTTACATTTTTGATCTTTCAATTCGCCGGCGCTGCCGTTGGCTGGATGGAGCCTGGCCCCTTTCGCCCCGCGCTGGGGGCTTTGCTCGGCGTGATCGGCGGAGGCGTTCTTTGGTTACTGATTGACCTGTCCAGAGGCGCTCGCCTGTTACGCTGGTTGCGGCTTGGTGCGACCTCAGAAGTGGCGATGCGAACGGGGATGTGGGGTGAGTTGTCGGATCGTGTGAGACGGCTTGTGCGCAACAGAGAGCAATTGACCCTTGAAAGTCAGAGACGGTTGCAGGATTTTCTGGCCGCGTTCCAGGCATCGCCCAATGGGGTGGTGATGCTGGATTCAGAAGGGCAGATTGAATGGTTCAATCAAATAGCGGCCAGTCACTTTGGACTGGATTCTGAGCGGGACAGATTGCAACATTTCGGCAATCTGGTTCGGGACCCGAGTTTTGCCAGTTATTTCTCCAGTCAAAACTATTCAACTGAACTGGTGATGCCGGGGCGCCAAAGCACGCCCTCCAGGCCTGTCAAACTTTCAGTCCAGCTTCATCCCTATGGCGAAGGGCGGCTCCTGTTGTTGTCACGGGATGTGACGGCTGTAGAGCAGGCAGAGGCCATGCGACGGGATTTTGTAGCCAACGTCTCCCACGAAATTCGCACACCACTCACCGTGTTGTCCGGATTTGTGGAAACGCTGCAGACGCTGCCTTTGGATGAAGAAGAGCGAGTGCGCTACTTGGCCTTGATGGCTTTGCAGGCAGAGCGCATGCAGACATTGGTCAGCGATTTGCTGACGCTTTCCCGCTTGGAGGGCAGTCCGCCTCCTGGCGGCTCCGAGTGGATTCAGATTGACGGCCTTGCGACTGATCTTGAGCAAGAGGGGCGTAGCCTGTCTGCGGCGCTGCATGGCTCTCCGGATTGCATGCATCGACTCATTTTTGAAACCTCGTTCCTCGGAGAGCTTGCCGGTGCGCGCAATGAATTGCGAAGTGCCATGAGCAACCTGGTCGGTAATGCGATTCGTTACACGGCGATAGGTGGCGAAATACGGGTAAGAACGACGTTGTTGCCAGACGGCAAAGGCGAGTTTTCTGTCGCTGACAGTGGTCCCGGCATTGCCGAGGAGCATATTCCCCGGTTGACCGAGCGTTTCTATCGCGTGGACCGCAGTCGGTCACGCGATACGGGAGGGACTGGTCTGGGTCTCGCCATCGTCAAGCATGTGGCTCAGCGCCATGGTGCTGAGTTGAAGATCGAGAGCAAATTAGGGGTTGGGTCAACATTCAGCATTGTCTTTCCAGCCAGCCGAATGAGACAAGTGGCAGTTCAGCCCCTATAGGTCCTTTTCGGTTTTTCGCCGAAAAACGGTGAGATCCTCGTCCCGGTCTGCGGGGTGACGCAAAGAGCTGTGGTAAGTCCATTCAGCCCGGTTTACTGCGATTGACAGCGTCGGCATGGCGTCCTTGTCGACAATTAGCCAGGGGCACGTTGCAGACTTGGAGGCTGGTTCTACTTTGAGCTTGCCGTGGAATCGAAAGGCTGCCACTTGACTTCGGCTGAGGCCATGCACTTGTACGCAGGAAGGTTGATGCTTCATGACGATCAAGGTTCGACGCACCAGTGGGGCGTAGCTGCGGGCATAGTCCAACAGTGGCAGCCATAGGGTCATCAAGAGCAACCAACTCAACGCCGCGCCACCAGCAGGAAGCACCAAACTTTTCCAGATGGCGGCACGATGTCGGCCCACCCGCCATTTCACCAGCCAGAGCCACGCCAGTGTTGCGGCGATGGCGATCACGAATGCAGTAACGGAGAAACTGCTTACAAATCCGGGTGCCAAGCGCGTCACGTTGGCGGCCGGTTGGCGGGGAAACCCGGTTTGCATGGAAATCCACACAATCCAGATGATCAAGGCGCAGCCCGAGAAAAAGAGCAGGGTGAACCAGTCGATCAAGGCCGCCACGCTTCGTCGAAGGGTGGGCAGTGCAAATGCCGCAAGCGCAGCCATGGCAGGCAAGGCCAAAAGCAGGGATCGGTCTGCCGATGCTGTGGTCAGGGTGGCGCCCATGGCGGTGACAATAAAGAGCAGCGGCAGAGAAAGGTGGCGGCTTGGCATTCCTTTTCGCGCGCGCTGTCGGCGCCAGCGCCACAAGGTCCACATGGCAAGCGGCCAAGCCGGCCAGGTGAACCAAAGAAATAGACGCCCCAAGCTGCGCCACGCGTCCCAGGTGGCGGGGGGCAGGTCGATGCGCCATCGCCACAGGCCCAAACTGGTGACCAGGGCGATGGCAAGACCTGTCGCCACGGCAATAAAGGCTGCTTCGGTGCGTTTGCCGTGCCTGGGCAAGTGGATCTCTGTCCGGTCCAGCAAATGAATCAGTGCGCCCCCATACCCGAGGACCGTGGCCATGGCCGGGGCGCCAGACAGGGCCAAACCAAGCAACCCGATTGCGCTAGCCGCAGTGGCGGATTTTGGGCGGTAGGGGACGGCGGCCAACCCATAGAAAAGCAGTGCCGTAAAACTCAGTTGAGTCAGTGCAGGCGTTGTTTCGTGGGCCAACTGAGCTAAACCCAGACAGGCAATCAAGGCGAGCAAGCCTCCATCCGCTATGGCGCGGGCATAGTCGGCTGGTTTGGCCTCCCCACCAAAGGCGAACGCAACCGGTTGGGCTTGTGGACTGCGGGCAAGGTAGTAGGTGCCATACCAAGTTGCGGTCAGTGCCAGGGTCAGCATCAAACCAAAGGGGATGCGAGCGGCGAAGTCGGGTGCGACCCAGGCCGGCGCCCATTGCATGGCCCAAGCGCCCAGCCAATAGGGCAAAAGCGCATCCACCTCGGGTGCCATGCCCATGAGTTTGGGCGAGAACCACTGGCCTGCGCCGCCAGCCAACTCCGCCATGTACCCGAAGGCGGTCATGTCGGCGCTTTTCCATGGCACACGGCCCACGTAACCCGGCAGGACGTAAGCGATGCAGAAAAGCAGCAAGGCGATCCGCGGCAATCGGTTGACTGCGCCTTGGGCAACGATGGCGGGCGTAGGTTGGTTCACATTCGATGTGGAGTAAAGGGTCTAAAGCTGATTCCAGGTCGGTGCTGACGTTCATGTTAGCGCCAACAAAAAAAGGCAGCACGGTTGCCCGGGCTGCCTTTTCGCAGAAAGCGCTTGCCGTTTATTCGGCAGCAGCTTCCACGGCTTTGGCTTTGCCAAAACGGTTGCGGAAACGCTCAACACGTCCACCCATGTTGTCCACAGATTTCTGTGTACCTGTGTAGAACGGGTGTGACTCGCTGGTGGTTTCCAGCTTGATCAACGGCAGCTCGCGGCCGTCTTCCATCTTGATCATCTCACGCGCGCTGGCGCATGAGCGTGTCACGAATTTGAATCCATTGGACATGTCCTGGAAGCAAATTTCGCGGTAATTGGGGTGAATGCCTTCTTTCATATCTTCTCCATCAGTTGCGCTAGCCGCGTCAGCCCTTGTGTTCGCCTTGTGCAACCCTTGCACAAGACACGCCCACAATACAAAGCCGTATCGTACTTGTCGCGAAAACCCTAGATTATAGCTGTAGCGCAGGCTGTTTGACCGGCGCTCGCCGGATCAGCCACCGCGACGCATTTGGTCGAAGAATTCGCTGTTGGTTTTGGTTGCCCGCATTTGCTTGAGCACCATCTCCATGGACTCTACTTCGTCCATGTTGTACAAGAATTGACGCAAGATGCGGGTTTTTTGCAGAATATCCGGAGCCAAGAGCAACTCCTCTCGGCGTGTGCCGCTGCGGTTGAGCTGAATGGACGGGAAGACGCGTTTCTCGTACAGGCGGCGATCCAAGTGAATCTCGCTGTTGCCGGTGCCTTTGAATTCCTCAAAAATCACCTCATCCATGCGGCTTCCGGTGTCGACCAGCGCCGTGGCGATGATGGTCAGTGAGCCGCCTTCTTCCACATTGCGGGCTGCACCCAGAAAACGTTTGGGGCGTTGCAAGGCGTTGGAATCCACACCACCGGTCAACACTTTGCCGGATGACGGCACCACGTTGTTGTAAGCACGGGCCAGGCGTGTGATGGAGTCCAGCAAAATCACCACGTCTTTTTTTAGCTCAACCAGGCGTTTGGCACGCTCAATCACCATCTCGGCCACGTGCACGTGGCGGGCGGCGGGTTCGTCAAACGTCGAGGCAATCACCTCGCCCTTGACGGTGCGCTGCATCTCAGTCACCTCTTCAGGGCGCTCATCAATCAGCAGCACCATCATGTGGCTGTCTGGGTAGTTGGCGGAGATGGCGTGTGCAATGTGCTGCATCATCACGGTCTTGCCGCTTTTCGGCGGCGCAACCAGCAAGGCGCGTTGGCCTTTGCCGATGGGGGCAATGATGTCAATGACGCGGCCGGTGATGTTCTCTTCGCTCTTGTTGTCTTGCTCAAGGCGCATCTGCACCTTGGGAAAAAGCGGCGTCAAGTTCTCAAACATGACCTTATGTTTGTTGCTCTCAGGCGAGTCACCGTTAACTTTGTCCAGCTTGTTCAGTGCGAAGTAACGCTCACCGTCTTTGGGTGTGCGCACTTCACCTTCAATCATGTCGCCAGTGTGCAGGTTGAAACGGCGCACCTGGCTGGGGCTGATGTAGATGTCGTCGGTGCTGGCGGTGTAGCTGGTGTCGGGACTGCGCAAGAAGCCAAACCCGTCGGGCAGAATTTCCAGCACGCCATCGGCAATGATTTGCTCGCCGGTACGGGCGCGCTTCTTGATGATGGCGAACATCAGCTCCTGCTTGCGCATCCGGCCGGTGTTTTCAATCTCAAGTTCTTCAGCTTGCTTGAGGACTTCGGACACGTGCAGTGCCTTGAGTTCGTTTAGGTGCATGGAATAGCCCAAATGGGTGTTGAACGAAATACGGGGGGAGTGTTGGGTGAGGCGGCGGTAGCCTCAACCTCTTGGCGTTAACCTGGAACTCGAACCGGCTCGGGGTGGGAGGCGGTGAACTGTCTGAATTATGACAGGAAAAAAGACCAGCCTTGGCGCGTTGCCAAGGCTGACGGTTGGCGTTAACCCTATACGAGTTAGGCCAGGTGCTGGTCTACGAAGGCCGTCATTTGTGACTTGGTCAGCGCGCCAACTTTGGTGGCAGCCAATTGGCCATCCTTGAATAGCATCAAAGTGGGGATGCCGCGGATGCCGAACTTGGCGGGGATGTCGCGGTTTTCATCGACGTTCATCTTGGCGATTTGCAGCTTGCCGCTGTAGGCGGTGGCCACTTCGTCCAGGATGGGGGCAATCATCTTGCAAGGACCGCACCACTCAGCCCAGTAGTCCACCAGCACGGGCTGGGCGGACTGAAGCACGTCGGCTTCGAAAGACGCGTCGGACACATGTTTGATTAATTCGCTGGCCATGGGGAATCCTTGTTGGTGATCGGTACAGGTAAAGTGGGGAAATTGTGACAGAAACCAATAGAACCCATCAATGACAAGCTTGCTATGGCTGAATTAGGAAAAAACCATCACGCCACGACTGCGTGGGA
>JBBKVN010000272.1:0-3899 GCA_037968455.1 Rhodoferax sp. | reverse complement strand
GTGTATTTCGAGGTCTTTGTGCCGGGTGGGGTTGTGCCCCCGCCCGGAGAGGAAGTGTTTGTCCCCAGTCTTCGGCTGGGACTGGGCGGCGCGCTGAACACGGCTTCAGTCGCGGCGGCATTGGGGCTGGATGTCGTCTTGGCGCACCCCCGTGGTGATGGCCTGTCGGACAGCGCCATTGCCCATAAAACCCAACAACTCGGCATCCCGACCCTGAACTGGGCGTCCCAGCCCAACCCCGCGGTGTCGCTTGTCTTCTCTGGCTTGCAAGATCGCTCGTTTGTGAGCGCCGCCGACTTCGGCGCCCTTGCTCTTTGCCCTGAGCTTCCCACAGCCCGTTGGATTCACGTGCCCGGCTTGCTGGAGGCCCGCCATCTGGCCGAGCCTTTGGCCCGGGCCCGAGAACAAGGCGCGCGAATCAGTGTGTCCGGCAGCTGGGCCCCGGATGAATTGGCGGCGTTGGCCAAACTGACCGACCAGCCGTGGGATTTGCTGATCCTCAACGACAAAGAAGCCGTGTTTGCGGCTGACGACCCCAAGCTGGCGCCGGATCGCCTGCAGGGTGCAGCCCGCAATGTGGTTGTCACGCTCGGGCCGGACGGCGCCTTCGGACGCCTTGACGGCGCATGGGTGAGTGCGGACGCGGTGCCGGTTGCTGCGGTGGATTTCACGGGTGCGGGAGACGCTTTTTGCGCTGGTTTGTTGGCCTCTTTAATACGGGGCATCACTGGAGATGCGGCGCTCAGCCATGGCTGCCGGGTTGCCGCCCGGCTCTTGACCCAAGCCGGTGGTGTGGTTGATGACCCCGCCACCTTGGCAGACTTGAAAGGAATCACTTGATCAAAGAATTTGTAATTTTGGGCGGCGGTAGCGCCTACACCCCGGGCCTGTTGCAGGCCCTCATTCACCAGGGTGACAGCCTGGGGCTGACCCGTGTGCGTTTGTACGACACGGATGCCGAGCATCTCGAACTGGTAGGGCGTCTGGGCCAGGCCATGGCCCGCAGCGCGGGTGTCAACTTCACGGTAGAAACGGCAGACACGCTGGAGGCGGCCGTGCGCGGTGCCGACGCCGTGCTCAACAGCACCCGCCCTGGTGGATTTGCTGCGCGCCGTATTGATGAGACGCTGCCTTTGAGTCTGGGCATTCCCGGCCAGGAAACGGTCGGGCCCGGCGGGTTCTTCTTTGCCTTGCGCTCGGTGCCCGAGGCCTTGCGTGTGGCCGACATGCTGGAAAAAGTGGCGCCGCAAGCGCTGCTGTTTAACTACACCAACCCCAGCAACATCGTCACCCAAACCCTGGTCAACCGGGGCGGTGTCCGGGTGCTGGGCTTGTGCGACCAGTCCGAGGAAGACCTGCATGATTTGGCGCATGCGCTGGGGCATGCCGGTCAAGCTGTCGACTTTCGTTGCAACGGCCTGAACCATGCCACCTGGTACAGCGAGATGCGCTTTGGCGGCCAAGCCGTCACCGAGTTTCCCGCCACGCTGCAGGCGCCGCCCGGCCTCAACGCGGAACACCTCCTGCGTTTTGAGCTGTCGCTCAAGATGGCGCGGGAGACCCCCGGCTTCTGGCCCAACTCCTACCTGCCGTATTACATGGCGCCCGAGCGCTTTGTCGCGCTGTCCCAAAGTGAAGGCCCGCGCAGCGACGCCATCGTGGCCAAGCTGCCCAGCTACTACGCACATTTCCGCGAAGAAGCCGTTAAGGAGACCCCGGTCTTGACCCATCACCGGGGCACGGCTGGCTTTGGTGATTTGGCCGTCACTGTCATCCAGGCCCTGAAACAGGCGCAAGGCGGCTCACTGGTGCTGAACGTTGAAAACCAGGGTACCACGGCCTTGTTTTCCCCCACCACCGTGGTCGAAGCGCGCGGCAACCTGGGGCCAGCGGGCTGGACGCGTACCCCCGCCCCTGATGTGCCGCTTGACCACACCGGCTTGCTTCACCAGTTGGAAAACTACCAGCACTTGGCGGCCGAAGCCGCCCGCACCGGCAATGAGGCCACCATTCTGAAAGCTCTGGCCGCCAATCCGCTGGTGGGCACCACGGCGAAGGCCGAGTCCTTGTGGGCATTGGCCCGGGCGCAATACGGCGCACTGCTTCCCATGTTCGCATGAAGGCGACGTCACTGGCCACGGCCGTGCCGTGGGACGACATTGAACGCGTCGTCATTTTGTCGCCGCACCTGGATGACGCCGCGCTCAGTTGCGGGGGCTTGCTCGACTTTTTGTCCACCCGCCAAACTAGCGCGCTGGTCATCAGCATCTACTGCGGCAACCCACCTGCCGTGAAGAATGGCGACGGCACGCTGCGCACGCCGCAGCGCAAGGGCTTCGTCAACCCCCGCCTGCGTCGTCAGGAAGACCGGGCCGCCATGCACGCCTCCAACACCGACTTCGTCCACCTGAGTTTTCCGGACAACATTTACCGGCGCAGCCCCACCACCGACCAGTTCATTTATCGCCATGCCCACGAACGTTGGTCCGCCCCGCGCGTGGACGACATGGGGCATGTGGAAGAGTTGTACCTGGTGCTCAGGCGGCTCAGCCTGAACCTGGGCCGCATGTTGCTCGTCAGCCCCATGGGCATCGGCCAGCATGTGGACCACACCATCGTCGCCCGTGTGGCGCTGCGCCTGGCCGAGCAAGGGGCGTCGCTGCTCTTTTACGAAGACTTCCCTTACGTCGTCGACCCCGCCATTGGCAGCGGCGCACATGATGACCCCCGCCAAGCTTTGCAACGCTTGGACCGTGCGCCTTCGGCCTGCCTGGCGCTGCCGGTCAATGTCGAGGCCAAGGCCGCTTTGATCGGTCACTACGGCACCCAAATCCCCGCCCTCTTTAAAGACGAGGCCGGCCTGCTGAAGGCCCTCCAAGTGCGTCAGCACGGGGGCCAACCCTGCGAGTTCTACTGGAAGACCCGAGAACTGCGCCCCAAATGAGAGGAACAGACATGAAAACGCAAAGCTTTATGAAACAGGAGGCCCTGGAGACCCCCGCCATGCTCCGCCGCGAGGCCGCCCACTGGGAGGCTCAGGCCACCACTCTTCGTGCCCAGGCCGCTTCGCGACCGCAGGTAGCGCTCATCGGCCGGGGCAGCTCCGGCAACGCGTGCACTTTTGCCTCCTACCTGATGATGCTCAAGACCGGGCGTCACCCGGTCGAGTTTCGTCCCTGGGTTACCACCCAAAACTTGCCCGAGGCCGACTGGAGCGACACCGTGGCGTACGCGTTCTCCGCCTCCGGCCACAGCGTGGATGTATCCGAGGCCCTGCGCTGGTTGAAGTCCCGCGGTGCACTGGCCGTGGGCGTGACCGGTTCCGACGCCACAGACGTGCCGTTGCTGGCGAATGCCGATGGCGTTTTTCGCCTGAATTGCGGGCCGGAGAAAGCCGTGCCCGCCACCAAGAGTTTCACCGCCCAGTTGTTCGCCGCGGCCGCCCTAGCGGGCTACCCCATGGCGCAAGCCGCTGAGCAAACGGCGCAAGCCATGGAGGCCATCGTGAACAGCGACACCGTGGACAAGCTGGCCACCTTTTTGCAAGGTGCACGCACTGTCGCTTGGCTGGCACGCGGGCCGTCCTACGCCGGTGCGCTGGACGCCGCCCTGAAGGCGCAAGAAAGCCTGGGCCTGCCTGCGGTGGCCTACTCCACGGCCGAGTTTTTGCACGGCCCCATCGCCATGTTTCACCGAGAAGACCGGGTCGTACTGTTCTCTGGCGCGGACGAGCCCATGGACAGCAAGCAAGCCGTGGTCAACACCTTGCTTTCGCGCGGCGTGCCCTTCATCACCATTGGCACCGACACCACCCGCGAGGCGGGCTTGCCGCTACAACTGCCGGAAGACCGCTGGGCCCGCACCCCCGTGTTGGCCTTTCTGGCCCAGCTGGCCTGCGC
>JBBKVN010000271.1:0-3608 GCA_037968455.1 Rhodoferax sp. | reverse complement strand
TTGCAATTGGTGCCTGCGGCTCCAGTGGACGCCATTGACTGGGCCGAGCCGTTTGCCCAGCGATTCAAAGCCGCCATGGACAACGATTTCGGCACACCTGAGGCAGTTGCCGTGTTGTTTGATCTGGCGTCCGAGGTCAACAAAACGAAATCTTCGGTATTGGCTGGGCTGTTGACGG
Organism: Rhodoferax sp.; assembly: GCA_037968455.1. Lineage (GTDB taxonomy): Bacteria > Pseudomonadota > Gammaproteobacteria > Burkholderiales > Burkholderiaceae_C > Rhodoferax. The sequence continues at coordinate 3,430 of JBBKVN010000271.1, read as the reverse complement.
CGCTGGGAGGCTGCCTTGGATTGCTCCAAGGGGATCCGAACGACTTTTTGACAGCAGGTGTTGGCTTAGACGAGGCCCTGATTGCGTCAATGATCGCGGATCGGGCGCAGGCCAAAGCCGCCAAAAACTTTGCGGAAGCCGATCGAATCAGGCAACATTTGCTGGCCAACGGCGTGGTGTTGAAGGATTCGCCAAGCGGTACGACGTGGGAAGTGGTGTGATGGATGTTTCAAATGAAAAATGCCTCTTCCGCCCGTCGAATCTGTAATGGTAGCTATTAACATGATAGCGAATGACGCGGTAATGCCTGATTATTGGGCCGAAGCTTGCAAGCACTTGGTCAAAAAAGACCGGGTCATGAAACGCTTGATTCCGCAGTTTGGAGACGCCCGTTTGGAAAGCCGCGGTGATGCCTTTGTGACCTTGGCGCGCAGCATCGTGGGGCAGCAAATCTCTGTCAAAGCTGCCCAAACCGTATGGGACAGGTTCGCCGTTCTGCCTACGCAGATCACCCCGGGCAATGTGCTCAAACTCAAAGTGGACGATATGCGGGCCGCTGGCTTGAGCGCGCGCAAGGTCGAATATTTGGTGGATTTGGCGCTGCATTTCGATAATGGCGCCTTGCATGTGCAAGCGTGGGAAGGCATGGATGACGAAGCCATCATCGACGAGTTGGTCGCCATCCGGGGCATTGGTCGGTGGACTGCCGAGATGTTTTTGATCTTTCACATGATGCGGCCCAATGTGTTGCCGCTGGATGATGTTGGTCTGATCAAGGGCATCAGCCAAAGTTATTTTTCGGGTGATGTGGTGAGCCGAAGTGACGCGCGGGAGGTTGCCGCCGCATGGGCACCGTACCGCAGCGTCGCGACTTGGTATATTTGGCGCTCGCTGGATCCGTTGCCGGTGGCATATTGAGACGGCGCGAATGTTGCCGCGGCCGTTGGGCGCGCAGCTATTGCCGTCAGCAAAAAAACTATAGGACTAAGGATAAACCGTGGCTAAAAAATCATTTCTCGATTTCGAGCAGGCTGTTGCCGATCTCGAAAACAAAATTGAAGAGTTGCGCTATGTTCAAACTGAATCAGCCGTCGATATTTCCTCCGAGATCGATCAGTTGACCAAAAAAAGCCAACAGCTGACCAAAGATATTTACAGTGATTTGACGCCTTGGCAAATCACCAAAATCGCACGTCATGCTGAGCGCCCGTATACGCTGGATTATGTAAACGAGGTGTTTACTCATTTTGTGGAGTTGCATGGCGACCGACATTTTTCGGACGATTTGAGCATTGTGGGTGGCTTGGCGCGTTTCAATGGCACGCCTTGTATGGTGATTGGACAGCAAAAAGGGCGCGACACCAAGGAGCGCGGTTTGCGTAACTTTGGCATGAGCAAGCCAGAGGGGTACCGCAAGGCCTTGCGTCTGATGAAGACGGCCGAGAAATTCAAACTGCCCGTGTTCACCTTTGTCGACACACCGGGTGCCTATCCTGGCATTGACGCTGAAGAACGTGGCCAGTCCGAAGCCATTGGGCGCAATATTTTTGAAATGGCGCAACTTGAAGTGCCCATCATCACCACCATCATTGGCGAAGGTGGCTCAGGCGGCGCCTTGGCCATTTCTGTGGGTGATCAAGTGTTGATGCTGCAGTATTCGATTTATTCGGTGATCAGTCCAGAAGGATGTGCCTCCATTTTGTGGAAGACCTCTGACAAGGCGAAGGAAGCCGCTGATGCGCTGGGCATTACCGCGCATCGACTGAAAGCGCTGGGCCTGATTGACAAGATTGTCAATGAGCCGGTCGGTGGCGCCCACCGCGATCACAAACAAATGGCGGCGTTCCTGAAGCGGGCGCTGAACGACGCCTTCCGTCAGGTCAGTGATCTCAAAGTCAGTGAATTGCTGGACCGCCGATATGAACGCCTTCAAAGCTATGGCCGATTCACCGACACCAAGGATGTGGCCAAGTAATTGGCGTGCTTAGCGAGTGACCGTCTCTTTGGCGAGTGCGCTCGCGGCCTTTCAGCCTGAACTGCCGTTGGCTGTGGCTTTTAGTGGGGGGGCTGATTCCACAGCCTTGTTGCTGGCTTGCGCTGAAAAGTGGCCTGGTCAGGTGCATGCCATACACATTCACCATGGTTTGCAGTCCGCCGCTGACGAATTCGAATCAAATTGTCGATCCTTTTGCACCCACTTGGGCGTGCCATTGACGGTCAGAAGAGTCAATGCCACCGCCACTGCCGGGCAAAGCCCGGAAGATGCCGCCCGTCGTGCACGCTATGGTGCAATTGAGGCTATAGCGCTTGACAGTGCTTCGGGTTCAGCTATAAAAAGTATAGCTGTTGCGCAACATGCCGATGATCAGGTAGAAACCATATTGTTGGCGATGAGTCGGGGCAGCGGCCTGCCGGGCCTGAGTGGCATGGCCGCTCGCTGGGTGCGTGAGGGCCTGACCTTTTACCGGCCATTGCTCAAGGTGAGTGGCGCAGATATCCGAACATGGTTGGTGTCACGGGGCGTGGGTTTTGTTGAAGATCCAAGCAATACCGACGAGAAATTCACGCGCAACCGAATTCGCGCACGCGTGTTGCCCGTTCTGCAGTCCACGTTCCCCCAGTTTCGCGACACATTCACCCGCAGCGCCGCACACATCGCGCAAGCGCAGGCCATTTTGGAAGAAGTGGCTGAGCAGGATTTGGCCGAGGCGGGATCGCCACCCGTGATCAAGAAATTGCAGCAATTGAGTCGCCACCGACAAGCCAACGTGCTGAGGCACTGGTTGGCGCTTGGTTTTGACTCTGTTCCCAGTGCTGCCCAGTTGGAAGAGTTGCAGCGCCAAATAGCGTCCTGCGTCACGCGGGGGCATCAGATTCGCATCAAGGTCGGCGCCGGGTTTGTGGAAAGGCGGGGCACTGTCCTGCATTGGTACAATCCCCCGGTTTTGCTCTGAAAAATCGTACTTTAAATTTACAAATGGCACTGATTGTTCACAAATACGGCGGCACATCAATGGGTTCCACGGAACGCATTCGCAATGTTGCCAAACGGGTCGCTAAATGGGCTCGCGCTGGCCACCAGATGGTGGTTGTTCCCTCCGCAATGAGCGGTGAAACCAACCGCTTGTTGGGCTTGGCCAGGGAATTGGCGCCTTCAAAATCGTCTGACTCCTACAGCCGTGAACTGGACATGCTCGCCTCCACGGGGGAGCAGGCGTCCAGCGCGTTGTTGGCCATTGCGCTACAAGCGGAAGGCATGGAGTCAGTGAGCTATGCTGGTTGGCAAGTTCCCATTCGCACCAATAGCGCTTACACCAAAGCGCGCATTGAGTCGATTGATGACACGCGGGTGCGCGCTGACTTGGATGCCGGCCGGGTGGTGATCGTGACGGGCTTCCAGGGCCTAGACGAGCAGGGCAACATCACGACA
>JBBKVN010000270.1:0-2516 GCA_037968455.1 Rhodoferax sp. | reverse complement strand
TTCCTTTTCCATCTCTTACCAAACGAGCCAACCATGACCACCTTTACCCTGCACGACGAAAACACCGCTCCTGAAGCCAGCAAAGAACTGTTGATTCAATCCCGCAAGACCAACGGCATGCTCCCCGGCCTGCACGCCGTGATGGCCGAAGCGCCCGGCTTGCTGGAGGCGTACAACTTCGTCCACAAACAGTTCATGAACTCCAGCTTCGACAAAGACGAGCTCACTGTGGTGTGGCAAACCATCAACGTGGAACACGCCTGCCACTACTGTGTGCCCGCCCATACGGCCATTGCCAAAGGCATGAAGGTGGACGATGCAATCACTGACGCACTGCGCAACGAAACCGCATTGCCCAATGCTCGCCTGGAAGCCCTGCGCGCCTTCACCCAGAGCGTGGTTCGTGGCCGTGGCAATGTAGAAGCCAGCGAAGTGCAGGCCTTCATCGATGCAGGTTTTACTCAGCGCAATATTCTGGAAGTGGTGCTGGGGCTGTCGCAGAAGGTGATGTCCAACTACACCAACCACCTGACGAAAACGCCGGTGGACGCACCATTCCAGAAATTTGCATGGGCAAAGGCGGCTTAAGCTGCTTAATGGATTGGGAGGCCCCGTCTGACACTTGGGCCACTCTCTCCGATCAGTCCATGTGAAAGATCAACCACGGCTCCTGCACCCCAGACGCCTCTTTTGACGGCGAGGGGGCATTCGCTTCTTGCGTTGCCCACCTGGGTCAAATTCTGGATCATGCTGGTTCTGGCGCCGGTCAACTTGGCCAGCGTGGCTTCCATTGAACAGCATATGGGCCGATTGGTCGCCGCGCTCGAAATTGGCGGCTCCGCGCCAGCAAACAGTCCATTGAGACCTCGTTGACCACTCGAAAGATCGCAGGTCAAACCGCCGTATTTGAGACTCGCTTGCCATAAGGCTCCCTTAATCTCCCTCCCTATCAATATCCCAACAATGACACGCAACATCCCGACTAACCACCCAACCGCATTGATTGGCGGACAAAACATTCATCCAACACGTTTGCTGACTGTGTCCAGTCTGCTCGGCCTCGTGGTGGGTGTCCTGTTCATTCTTGTGCAGCCTTGGTTTAGCATGGACACGCTGACGAGTCGCCATGCAGCCGCGTATCAACAGCTGGGCGGCTGGAGTGCCTTGCCCGCCATGCTCATTGCATGGGTTGCCCATTTGGCGGTGTCCGTGTTTTACGGCTTGATGAGCGGCATCGTCGTGATCACCGTCTTGCGGTTGCCGCTGGTTGCGTTGTTGACACTGGCGTTTTCGTGGGCAACCACCGTGATCGCGCCGCCGGCGAATGCCATCATCGTGCAGTTGATTTCTTTTCAAGGCGTTGACTCCAGTCAATTGCCTGCTTTGAACTTCAACCTGGATGAGAAGTTTGTGCTGCATCTGGCATTTTTTGCCGCGATCACTGCTGCGCTGTATGTCTTCAAGTCAAGCCAGTCCCGGGTGTTGAAGCCCACCATTTGAAGCAGTCACAACGATCGTATCTGTGGCGCCATCTTTGCCGGAAGGTGGTGGGTCGCCTGCCACCTTTGAGGAACTGGTCATGCGACCTCCCAACGCCTTGCTGCCGGTCGCCAATGCCCAGCCTGACATCACCGCCGCCAACATGAATGACCTAGCCGATCAGATTATTGATATTGGCGAAAGGCGTGATGGGGCATTTGCACTCCGGCTCCCGGTCCACGCCAAATTGACGACGGCACTCCAAAGATCGGCGACCTGATCCTCTGGACAGCGGGCACCGTCGGACTGCGCCACGCCAATGTGACTCTTCACCCCGGCAGAGGTTCATGTTGGGCTCGGGGCCAGCGCGCCTTCTGCCACCGATAATGCGAAATTGGCCCGTCGCCCTACTGAAAACCCCACATGACACTCCTTTCTCCCGAACAGTTCTTCGGCTTTCTCAGTGCGTCGCTTCTCATCACGATGACCCCTGGGCCAGACAATTTATTGGTTCTATCGATCGGGGCATCAAAAGGACGTAAATTGGGCGTTGCATTCGGTCTGGGCTGTGCCATTGGATGTTTGAGCCATACGATTCTGGCCGCGCTGGGCGTCAGCGCCCTTATCGCCGCGTCGCCAGTGGCTTTCACCGGTCTCAAACTCGTGGGGGGTGCCTATCTGATTTATTTGGGATGGCAAGCGCTGCGAAGCAAAGGCAGCGTGAACGCTCCGAGTGATGGAGGCGCGCCATCCTCGGCATGGCAATTGTTTGGCAAAGGGATGTTTGCCAATGCCATCAACCCCAAAGTCGTTATGTTTTTCCTGGCCTTCCTGCCGCAGTTTGTATCAAGTGCCCAGGGCGATGTGCCATGGCAATTGGCGCAATTGGGAGTGGTTTTCACGCTCCAGGCTGCCCTGCTCTTTGGTGTTCTTGGGTATTTTGCGGGTCAGGTTGGCCGTTGGCTGAATCGAAACAAAAACGCAGGACTGTGGCTAGACCGTATTGCTGGAACCATCTTCGTCGCTTTGGGGGTGAA
>JBBKVN010000269.1:0-13294 GCA_037968455.1 Rhodoferax sp. | reverse complement strand
GTACTGGCCGACGTGTCGCGGCGCGCTCCGAGTGCCGGGCCAGCCGTACCGCCGGAGCCGGCTTGCCGACGCGCCGCGCCACGTCGGCCAGCACGTCGCAGGCCGCCTCCATCAGCGCTTCGCCACCCAACACGACCGTCTCGCCGCCGAGCACGATAACGGCTGGATTGAAGGTGGTCCAGACATCCTGCAACAACACACCCAGCGCCCGGCCGGCCTGCGCGAACGCAGCGCGGGCCAACGGGTCGCGCGTGCTCATGCGCCGGAGCAACTCCGCATGATCAATGGCACCGTGCTTGAGCGCGCCGATCTCGGCGGCGATCGCGCGCAGGCCGACGTAGGCCTCGACACAGCCGAGCCGGCCGCACGAGCATGGCTTTCCGTCTATGACCAAGTTGGTATGACCGATCTCGCCGGCCGAGCCGGTGGCACCGGTAAACAGGCGGCCATCAAGGATGATGCCCGAGCCCACGCCGATGCCGCAGCTGATGTAGACCAATGGATCGTCGACCGGCCGTTGCGCCGATTCAGATTCGCCGATCGCCGCCAGCGCCGCTTCGTTGTGGAAGTAGATCGGGATATTCCCCAGCGCTGACTTGGCTCGTTCGGATTCGAAATACTGACCGACCGGCACGTCACGCCAGCCGATGTTGGGGGCTACCCGCAGCAGACCTGTGCGCTTGTCCACTGCGCCGTGCAGACCAACACCGACACCCAGCAACCGGGCGCCGGTCGACGCCACCTTGGCCGCGTGGGCCTGCACCAGTTCCACCATCTGGTGGCAGGCTGCGTCGGGATTCTTGGAGCGCAGCGGCGCAAAGCTCGCTTCCAGCACTTCCATCCGCAGCGACGACGTCACCACGCAGATCGCGTCCGGCCCTAAATCGGCCCCGACCAGCATGATGCGCGAGCCGTCAAGTTGTAGTGGTGTTGGTCGTCGCCCCGGCTGACCGCTAATAAATGCCGCATCCTCGCTCAGCCAGCCTTCCTGAATCAGTTCCTTGACCAGGACGCTGACCGTCGAGCGCGTGAGACCGCTTTGCTCCGCCAAATCGGCGCGCGAGAATCCTGGCGCGTCGTGCATCAGGCGTACCAGAGCCATGCGGTTGATGTTCTTGACCAGGCGCTGGTCGCCAATGATGGGTCGGTTGATCATGGTTCGCGTTGTGTTTCCGTTGGCAATGGGAAGAGGGGATAGTAATGGAGGGTGACCATATGGTCTCCGAAGGACCAGAAACAGCGGAAAAGCGATATTTGTTGTTTGGTCAAATTAAGTTAGCCCAAAAATTGCTTTAAACACCCGTAATTCAAGCCTGTAGGGTCGTATAGAAGGCTAGGTGTTTGTACTAGTAGCGCCGCCTCGGCAGATTTATACAATTTAGTTCGACTATCGAATTAACCCTATATCAAAGCACAGATACATGGAAAAAGTCGGCATTGGCATCATCGGGTGCGGCAACATCAGCGCGGCATACCTCAAAGCGGCGGCCAGATTCGGGTTGCTGGATGTTCGCGGACTTGCCGACATCCGGCCGGAAACGGCAACGGCGGTAGCTGCGCAACACGGGTTTAAGGCGATGTCGATGCAGGAACTTTTGCGCGACGACAGTGTCGAGATTATTGTCAACCTGACGATTCCGGCAGTACATGTCGAAGTCGGGATGCAGGCGCTGGAGGCGGGTAAACACGTGTACTCAGAAAAGCCGCTCGGTCTGACCGTTGCACACGCCAGCCGCCTGATCGAACTTGGCCAAAAGCGCCAGCTGCGGGTCGGTTGCGCGCCCGACACCTTTTTGGGTGGCGGCCAGCAGACCAGTCGCGCGCTAGTCGACAGCGGCGCAATTGGCACCGTGCTAGCGGGCACAGCGTTCTTCATGTGTCCGGGCCATGAACGCTGGCATCCCAATCCGGCGTTCTACTACCAGCCCGGTGGTGGCCCCATGCTCGACATGGGACCGTATTACATCACCGCCTTGGTCAACCTGATTGGACCGGTCGCCCGCGTGTCAGGTACCACGTCGTGTTACCGCAAGCAGCGCGTGATCGGCAGCGAACCGCTCAAGGGCCAGATGATCGACGTGTCGGTCGCCACCCATGTGGCCGGCACCCTGGAGTTCGCCAACGGCGCCGTGGTGTCGATTGCCACCAGCTTCGACGTTCCAAAACATGGTTGCAAGCCGATCGAACTGCACGGTACCCTGGCCAGCATGCAGGTGCCGGACCCCAATCGTTTTGGCGGTCCGGTCATGCTGGCGGCGCCGGGCCAAGACTGGACCGATATGCCACTGACCCATGCCTATTCGGACGGAAATTTCCGCAGTATCGGTGTCGCCGATATGGCGCATGCGCTGCGCAGCGGCCGGCCACACCGCGTCAGCGGTGAACTGGCCTTGCATGTGCTCGAAGTCATCGAGGCGTTCCAGATCTCGTTTGAATCCGGTCACCATGTGCCGATCGCGACGCGCCCCGCGCGCCCCGCGCCGTTCCCCGCCACACTGGAGCCAGGACTGCTCGACTGAGTCCGTGGCCACCACTTTTAAACCAGACCTGAACAGGAAACACTGTGAAAAAAACATTGATCGTATGGGGGGGCCGGCATGACCACCAGCCCGAGTTGTGCGCGCCAATCGTGCGTGACACGCTGCAGGCCCATGAATTCGAGGCCCCGGTCGAAACCCAGACCGCCGCCTTCGCCGATTCGGCGTTGGTCAAGTTCAGTCTCATCGTCCCGATCTTCGCCATGGACAAGATCGAGAAAGAGGAATGCGCCTGCCTGACGCGGGTCCTGCGCTCGGGCGTCGGTCAGGCCGGATTTCACGGCGAGATGAGCCGCACCAGCGCTTTGCGCGGAGCCAGGCATACCAGCCGCTTCGCGAGGCCGGAGCTGGCTTGGCTGAGCGCCACCCGGGGCGCACGCGGGAGTCTGTCATGGGCGTAGAGGTCAGCACCGTGAAAGCGACTGGCGCGTTGCGCCGGCTGCGCCTGGGCATGGTCGGTGGCGGCGAAGGTGGCTTCATCGGAGCCGTGCATCGAATCGCTGCGCGGCTGGACGAGCAATACGAACTGGTGGCCGGCGCTTTGAATGCCGACCCACAGCGTGCACTGCGCTCAGGGCAGATGCTGGGCCTGGATCCGGCTCGCATCTACGCCAGCTATGAAGCCATGGCGCTAGCCGAACGCGCGCGACCGGACGGCATCGACGTGGTGGCCATTGTCACGCCCAACCATCTGCACGAGCCGGTGGCGCGGATATTCCTGCAGGCCGGTTTCCATGTGATCTGCGACAAGCCGCTGACATTGACGTTGCAGCAGGCCGTATCGCTGCGGGCGCTTGCTGCTGGCACGGACCGGGTGTTTTGCGTGACGCATAACTACACTGGTTATCCAATGGTGCGCCATGCCCGCGAAATGGTCGCCTCCGGCATGCTGGGGGAGATCCGGCTGGTGCAGGTCGAATATCCGCAGGAATGGTTAACCGAGCCGATTGAACAACAGGGCCATAAGCAGGCCGAGTGGCGTACCGACCCGGCGCGCTCCGGTGCTGGCGGCTGCCTTGGGGACATCGCCACCCATGCCTATAACCTGGCCGATTTCGTGACGGGCCTGAAGATCGACCAGATCTGCGCCGAACTAACCACTTTCGTTGCCGGGCGGCGGCTCGATGACAACGTCAACATGCTGTTGCGTTACCAGGGTGGTGCCAGAGGCATGCTGTGGTCCAGTCAGGTCGCGCCGGGTCACGAAAACGGCTTGCGTTTGCGCGTCTATGGCAGCAAGGGTGGCATTGAATGGGTGCAGGCAGAACCGAACACCGTGCTGCACAGTCCGCTGGGCGAACCGCGCCGCCTGATCACCCGGGGCTCGGCTGCTGCCGGTGCGGCAGCGGCGCGCGTCACGCGTATCCCATCGGGGCATCCGGAGGGATATCTGGAGGGATTTGCCAATATCTATAGCGACGTCGCGCTGGCCATCCGCGCTGTCGATGCCGGTCTGCCGACCCCTGCCGGCGTCATGTTTCCGGGGCTCGACGATGGAGTCAAAGGCATGGCTTTCATCGAGGCCGCGGTGCAATCGTCGGCCGCTGGCGCGAGCTGGGTCCGACCCAACTACTTATGAGTAACTTTAACGCCATGATCACCAATCCCATCCTGCCAGGTTTCAATCCCGATCCGTCGATCTGCCGCGTCGGCGACGACTATTACATCGCCACGTCGACATTCGAATGGTATCCCGGCGTGCAGATTCACCATTCACGCGACTTGGTGAACTGGACCCTGCTCAAACGTCCGCTGGACCGGGCCGCGCAGCTGGACATGCGGGGCAATCCGGATTCGTGCGGCGTCTGGGCGCCGTGCCTGTCCTATGCCGACGGCTTGTTCTGGCTCGTCTATACCGACGTCAAGCGCTACAGCGGCAGCTTCAAGGACACGCATAACTACATCGTCACGTCCGCGTCTATCGAAGGGCCGTGGAGCGACCCGGTGCATGTCAATTCGTCCGGTTTCGATCCCTCTCTGTTCCATGACGACGACGGTCGCAAGTACTTCATGAACATGTACTGGAACCAGCGCGCCGAGGCACCCGGAGGACATTCGGGTAGCCCGGGTTTTCTCGGCATCCTCGTGCAGGAGTGGAGTGCTGCCGATCGATGCCTGATCGGCCCCGCGCGGAACGTGTTCCGGGGCAGCTACCTGGGACTGGTCGAGGGTCCGCATGTATTCAAACGACGTGGCTGGTACTACATGACGGTCGCCGAAGGCGGAACCGGTTACAAGCATGCAGTGACGATGGCGCGCTCGCGCAGCCTGTGGGGTCCGTACGAGATGCACCCGCAGATCCACCTGATGACCTCCAAGGATTCACCCGATGCGCCGTTGCAGCGCGCCGGCCATGGTCAGTACGTCGAGACCCCCGACGGCGTCGCATACCACACCCACTTGTGTTCCCGGCCGCTGCCCGGTACGCGGCTCTCGCCGCTGGGCCGGGAGACCGGCCTGCAGAAATGTGTCTGGCGCGACGACGACTGGTTGTACCTGGACGGGGATGGCGGTCTGGTGCCGTCGCTTCAGGTTCCGGCTCCGGACCCGCAGGTCCGGCTGCTGCCGGCCGAGCCCAGCCACGACGTCTTCAACGGTACCGAACTGCCGCTGCAGTTCCAGTGGCTACGCACGCCGTATCCGCAGCGCCTGTTCCAGCTGACCGGGGCCGCATTGCGGCTGACCGCCCGAGAGTCGATCGGCAGCTGGTTCGAGCAAGCCCTGGTGGCTCGGCGCCAGCAGCATTTCGTTTTCCGCGCCGAGACCGAACTTAATTTCGACCCGCAGACGCACCAACAATTGGCCGGTCTGACCCTCTACTACAACCAGTTCAAGTACCACGCGCTGGGCATAACTTGGCATGAGGTTCTGGGGCGCTGCCTGACGATCGTCAGTTGCGAAGCCAATTTTCCGGATGGAAAACCGAACTACCCGTTGCCGGCTCTTATCCAGTTGCCCGACAGTGGGCCGATCGGACTGGCCTGCAACGTCGACAATGCGCAGTTGCGTTTTCAGTACCGTGTCGGCAGCGACTGGATCGACGTCGGTCCGGTGCTCGATGCCAGTCTGATATCGGACGAGGCCGGTCGCGGTGTACACGGCTCGTTCACCGGGGCTTTCGTCGGCATGGTGGCATTTGACCTGTCTGGAACGGGCCGGATCGCCGATTTCTACCGCTTCAGCTACCAGCCGGCATGAACTTCCTCGGAATCGATCTGGGCACCCCCGAGGTCAAGGTGCTGTTGCTGCGCGACGATCACACAGTGCTGACGCAGACACATGCTCCGCTGGAGATATCGCAGCCCAGGTCGTGGTGGTCGGAGCAGCATCCCGACCTGTAGTGGCAGGCAACCTGCCGGGCGCTGGACAAATTGGCCAGCGGCGGCCGGCTATCCTGTGGAGCGATTGCCGCATGAATCAGCGGAACCCCTATTTTTGATCTTATCGATGGAGAGACCAAAGAATTTTTCGGTCCGGTCGTCCTTGGGTGCCAGACGATCTGATGCCTCGAACGCAACGGTTGCGTTCAATCGTCGGCCATGTTGGAAGACAAGTGTTTGGCGACATCCGGAGCTAGTGCTGGATTTGCGCACTTGCTGGAAAAATCGGTGGTTCCAGCTTAGATCCCCTACTCTGCGCCTCTGGCGCTGAGCGGCCCGTGGAAGAGTCGGCACGACTTATCCACGGGCCTTGCGGGCTACTCGTACTAAATTCAACTCATATCAGCTTGAAAGCGCAAAAGCTCAGTTACTTAAGCCATCAATCCATCTTTGCGCGTTCTGACAGGAGACAACTCCTGTCAGAACGCAGGTCCAGCCCGGAGGAGGAGGCACAGAAGGCCCTCCAAAACCGTCCCTACATCGTCATCAAAACGGGTCCAAAAATCAATAGAACCAGCGGGCTGGCACCATGACGAGTTGCGGAAAAGCAATCATCAGGAACATGAGGAGAAACTGCGCGATCATGAAAGGAACCACACCCTTGGTGACCTCATCCATGCTCACTTTCCCAACACCTGCTACAGCATTGAGAACGGTACCGACGGGCGGCGTTATCAGACCAATCGCGTTGTTGATGATAAACAGAACCCCGAAATAAACCGGGTCAATTCCTGCTGCTTTAACCACTGGCATCAGCACCGGTGTGAGCAACAAAATAGTCGGCGTCATGTCAAGCGCTGTTCCCACTACCATCGTCAGTAACATGATGGCAGCCATCAATAACCTTGGACTGTCCAGTAGAGGCTGAAGCAGGGCAACAACTTCGGCAGGCAAATTGGCCACGGTGATCATCCACGCTGAAACCATTGCTGCTGCAACTAAAAACATCACAATCGAGCAAGTTCGGGCTGCCGACACGAACAGGGGAATTAGTGTCTTGAAGTTGAGTTCCTTGTAGATAAACACTGAAACCATCAATGCATAGACAGCTGCAACGACTGCCGCCTCAGTGGGGGTAAACACGCCAAACTTCAAACCAAACACAATAATGAATGGCAATACCAAAGCCCAAGTCGCGTCTTTTAATGCGGCCAAGACCTCCACCTTGTTCTTGCGGGCTGGCGGTACAACCAGTTCTTTTCGCACCAAATACCACCACGTGAACCAGAGGGCGGCTGCAAGCCATATCCCTGGAAAAATGCCGGCCAAGAATAACTTGGAAATCGACACATTAGCAGCCACTCCAAAGATCACAAAGCCAATGCTCGGCGGAATAATCGGCGCAATGATGCCTGCCGAAGCAATCAATCCGGCAGAACGGGCCTTGTCGTGACCAGCGGCCACCATCATCGGCAGTAGCAAGGCCGTGAGTGCAGCCGCATCGGCCACGGCAGAACCAGACAACGACGCCATGATCACTGCAGCAACGATGGTTACATAACCCAAACCGCCCTTTATGTGCCCCACCAGCGCCATGGCAAAACTCACAATACGTCTCGATAAACCGCCTGCGTTCATCAGTTCGCCGGCCAGCATGAAGAAGGGCACAGCCAGCAGCGGGAAGCTGTCAGCACCGTTAATCACGTTTTGCGCCAAAATTTGCGCGTCAAACATATCAAGATGCCACATCAGCGCGGCACCACACAACAGCAGAGAGAAAGCGATAGGAACACCGAGCGCCATCGCGGCTAGCAAGGCGCCGAGGAAAATAGTAATTGTCATGTCAGACCTCAATTTTTAGTGTGCTGTGTCTTTGTCGACATGGGGTGCTTCTTCGGACTCCCGGATCATCAGAAGGTGATCTTCGTCAATCTGCCCCGTCAACAGGCGCCACAGGTCTCCCAGCAATATTGGCGCGCTCAAGACCGAGAAAACCACACCGCTGAAATAGAAGTAACTCATAGAGACCTCCATCACCGCGCTGGTTGTGTCCCAGTTGATTACGGCCTGATCGTAAGATCCTTTAAATAGCAGCCAAAGGCAGAACAGCATGAGCAGCAAGGAGAGGCCCATGCACACCTTCTTGCCCTTGGGCCCCAGTTTTCCCACCAGAATGTCGGTTCCTAAATGTCCGTTGTCACGCACAGCCACGACCGCGCCTAAGAAGGTTAGCCAGACGAACAGCCATCGTGACAACTCTTCTGACACACTGAAGCCCGAGTTAAATGCATATCGCATCACCACGTTGCCAAATACCAGAACGACCATCAGCGCCAGTGCCGCGGCGATTAAAAAGCTGATGAATTTGCAGTACTTGTCGATCAATTTTGTAATCACGTTTTGTCTCCGTGACGGTCTTTGCCGTCGTTGATAGTCTTAGCGCAAGGTAGGGAACCTATGCTGGCAGCTTGGTTGATCGCCAATGGCCAGCGAAAATTCAGAGTGATGCGTCTTGAAGAAGACCTCGTCCAGCCAGATTACTGATGAAGGCGCGCAAGCCAAAGCGCCACGGGGCTGCAGTTTCGCTGTGCGTCACACGGTTGTGTAACCCTCCCAACCAGGCGCTACGGATGGTGACGACGTCCCCCAGCTTGTGGGTAAACCCTTGACCAGGTTGGTCGCGGTCTTCAATGGGCGCAAAAAGCGTACCAAGGAAGAGCATGAAACCATCTGGGTACTGATGGGCTGACAAAGTCTGCTCTACGAGGTCAACCGGGTCGCGGCTGATGCTGCTCATGGTGTTAATGCCGCTAAGTTGGTATCCGTCAGAACCCGCAACGTGCAGATGAACGGTCTCGCTGCGCACTTCCTCCAAACTGAAGCTTGCGTCAAACAGTCGGATGAATGGGCCAATGGCGCACGATGCGTTGTTGTCCTTGGCTTTGCCCAGCAACAGCGCGCTGCGCCCCTCGATATCACGGAGGTTGACGTCGTTGCCCAAGGTGGCGCCGACGACTTCCCCCCAGCTGTTCACTGCCAGCACGACCTCTGGTTCTGGGTTGTTCCAAGCTGAGTCGGAGCGGATACCGATATCCTCACCACAACCCACGGAGGCGAGCACTGGAGCTTTGGTGAAGACCTCTGCATCTGGTCCGATTCCCACTTCTAGATATTGCGACCATAGTCCCTTCTCTTGCAGCAGTGACTTCAACGCCATGGCCTGCGAGGAGCCCGGACGAATGTCGGCTAGGCTATCCCCAATCAGCTCTGCTACTTGCTTTCGAAGGCCCTGAGCCCGCGTGGAATCACCCCTGGCCTGTTCCTCGATAACACGCTCAATCAAACTGGCGGCAAAGGTCACGCCCGCGGCCTTCACGACCTGAAGGTCGCAGGGAGCCAGGAGCCAGGGCAATGTGTCATTCCTAGCGTTGCTGGGTAAACTGTTGAGCAGTAACTCGTCGACACTGCACAGGCGTTGGCCGCTAGTCTCATGTGCGGCTTTGGCGGGGTGCTCCATGTCAAGCAGTGTGCTCATGGTTGGGTAATGCCTGCTCAGATCAAATACGCCGTCTGGTCGGAGAACGACCACACAGGGCCCAGGCAGTTCACCACCGACCCAGACACGACCCACCAAGGAGCCAAGTAGGCCATCATCGGGCAGCACTTGGGCGTGTTTAAGCCCGCCGGCCACGTGGGCCATTTTTGTTTCACTCATAAAAATTTCCTTTAACGGTTTAAGCTTGCGCCTCGGACGCAGGCCTTTCGCCGCGACTGAGGGGGTTCATTGCAAACAGTGCTCAATGGTTGTGTCGCGGTGTCTTCTCGGAGATTCGCTCATACTTCAGCGAAAAATCCAGCGTTGCTCCATTGACGAGTTGGCCGGTTTTCTCGCGGTAAAGCTCCTCCCAGGGGGATTGACTCTTGGCAATGGGTGGGGCCGGCAACTCGCGGCGCCGGCGTTCAATCTCCGCAGGCTGAACCAGCGCATCGCATCGTCCGGCGTTGAGATCGATGCGAATCATGTCGCCGCTCAATAACCAGCTCAAACCACCACCTACCGCGCTCTCGGGTGAGACGTTGAGAATGGAGGGACTGTCTGAAGTGCCGGATTGACGTCCATCTCCCAGAGTCGGTAGAGTCAGAATGCCGCGTTGTATCAAAGCATCGGGTGGCTGCATGTTGACCACCTCGGCCGAACCCGGCCAACCAATCGGTCCAGCACCGCGCATAACCAGAATGCAGTTGTCGTCGATGTTCAGTGCCGGATCATTGATTCGTGCGTGGTAATCGTCGGCGCCATCAAACACAACGGCACGCGCTTCGAAAACCCCAACTTCGCCTGGCCTATTCAAATAGCGATCTCGGAAGCTTGGCGAAATCACCGAGGTCTTCATGATTCCAAAATCGAACAAATTTCCGCTAAGGACCAGAAAACCAGCTTTTTCCATCAGTGGCGCATTGAACGGAAAGATCACCTCCCTATCACGGGTTTCACAGTCTTTCACATTCTCCGCTACCGTAGTGCCAGTGACACTGAGGCAGTCGCCATGCAAGCGGCCAGCCTGTTGCAACTCCCACATCAAGGCCGGAACGCCACCAGCACGAAAGAATCGTTCACTTAGAAATTTTCCCGCAGGTTGCATGTTGAGCAACAGTGGGAGGTCGTAAGCGTGCTCGGTCCAGTCTTGTGGATTAAGTTCAACACCGGCGTGGCGCGCCATGGCCATGATGTGCACTTGCGCATTGCTTGAGCCTCCCGCACAACTGACCACTGACAACGCGTTGAGGAAGCTTTCACGGGTGAGGATGCGCGAGGGCCGTAGATCTTCGTAGGCCATTTCGACGATACGTCGACCCGTTTCGTAAGCAATCTGACCCCGCTCGCGGTAGGGAGCAGGGATAGCGGCACACCCTGGTAGTGACAACCCCAAGGCTTCCGCGACGGCATTCATTGTGGATGCAGTTCCCATCGTGTTGCAGTGCCCTGCCGATGGCGCGCTGCTGCAGGCGCGCTGTAAAAACTCATCCTCGTTGATCTCGCCAGCGGCAAGTTGGCGGCGGCTGCGCCAGATGACAGTCCCCGAGCCCACCAGTTCGCCGTTGTGCCAACCGTCGAGCATGGGGCCGCCGGAGAGAACGATAGCCGGGATGTCGACAGTGGACGCGGCCATGATGCCCGCTGGCGTGGTCTTGTCACAGCCTGTTGTTAAGACCACGGCGTCGATGGGGTAGCCGTACAGAATTTCTACCAAACCCAGGTAGGCCAGGTTGCGGTCAAGCGCCGCAGTGGGTCGACGGCAGTTTTCGAAGATAGGGTGCATAGGAAACTCCATCGGAATCCCGCCAGCATCGCGAATGCCATCACGAACTCGCTTGGCCAGATCCAGATGGATGCGGTTGCAGGGCGAGAGGTCGCTGCCCGTTTGCGCCAAACCGATGATGGGACGACCCGATCGCAATTCCTCGGGCGTGAGCCCATAATTCATGAAGCGCTCCAAATAGAGTGCGGTCATATCAGAGCGCTGAGGATCGGCGAACCAGTCGCGGGACCGGAATGGTCTACTGGATTTCTTGTCCATGTTGTTACCTGTACTTGAAAAGTAAAAGAGAAGAAATAGGACACGGGGTGACGACCTCGTGCCTGAGAGTCTTACTTTGCAGTGTTGGAACCTGTGCTGCGGAACTTGGCCAGCTCGCCCATCAGCTCGTTCGTGGTCTCTTCGCCGAACTCCTTGCTGTACTTGGCGAGAACGGGCTGCAGCTTAGTACGCATCTTGGCCTGCTCGGCGGGTGGCAAGGCGGTGATCTGCATGCCAACCTTCTTCAGCTCCTCAAGTGCCTTTTCGCCAAAGGCTCGAATCGTTTTTCGTTCAAACAAGGTGGCCTCACGTGCTGCCTCCTGCACAATCTTCTGCTCTTCTGAAGACAAACCATCCCAGGTTTTCTTTGACATTAAGAGCACCCAGGCGCTGTACATGTGGCGTGACAGAACCATGTGCTTTTGTACCTCGTAGAACTTACTAGCCAGAATGGTGGCCGGTGGATTTTCTTGACCGTCCACAGCACCCTGCTCCAACGCCGAATACAGTTCTGTGAAAGGCATGGGCGTGGCATTTGCACCCAAGGCGCTGAAAGTATCCAAAAACAACGGACTCTGAATCACCCTTAACTTCAAACCAATTAAATCGTCTGCCTTGTTAATAGGACGACGCGAGTTAGTGACATGTCGGAAGCCGTTCTCCCAGTAACCCAAGCCGATCAGACCCTTCTCAGGTAGTTTGGCAAGCAACTTCTGGCCAAAGGGGCCGTCCAGGACAGCATCGGCTTCCTGCTCATTGTTGAAAGTCAGCGGGAGGTTGAGCGCACCAAATGGTTTAACCAGGGACATCAAGGTGGAAGCGTCCGGGACAGTCATCTCCAGGCTGCCACCACGCAGCGCCGAAGTCATGGTCACGTCGTTGCCCAGCGTGCCACTGGCAAAAAGCTTGGCGACCATCTTGCCGCCGCTTTTTGCGGAGAGTTGTTCAGCGAAGTGTTTGACGCCCAGGGCCTGAGGATGGTCTTCACTCAGGCCGATGCCGACCTTGAACACGTGTTCCTTGATTTGTGCGGATACTGGACTGGCAAGCACGGCGAGCACTGCGGCCGTGACAGCGAGTGATTTCAATTTCATGTCTATCTCCTGTGTAATGATTTATTCGCGATGGGAACGTCTCGTCGGAGCCACGAAAGTCATCTTGTGGTCCTTGTCGAGGCAGGCGGAATATTAGGGTGGTCTGTTGAATCGGACTATTGAATTTTTTGCTAATATTCATTCCAAATAGTTATGACTTCAGACACTTATCCGGGGAAACCCTTATCCATTGCACGGGCCTGTGGGCGACTGCGATTCCGGCATCTCCAATTTCTGGACATCCTTGGTCGAACTCGCAACCTAAGGATCACCGCCGAGCAGATGTACATAACTCAACCCGCTGCCACCAAGATCTTGATGGACATCGAGGACATCTTGGAGGCTCGATTATTCGAACGCCTGTCACGTGGCATGCGGCCGAACGAGCTTGGTTTGTTCACATTGCGGTATGCCAATTCCGCACTGGCGGGGCACGGCAAGTTCGTAGAAGAATTTAATGCGCTCAAGCATGGCGGCCATGGCCACATTTCCGTTGGCGCCATTACGGGGTCGGCAGCTCACCTGCTAATGGCGTCAGTTGCTGAAATTCAGCGGTTGCGCCCCCTTTTGGTGGTCAAGATACTGGAACAAAGCAGCGACCAACTCGTGGTTTGGTTGGCGGAACGAAAGATCGATCTGATGATCGGGCGCTTCACTGACGATGCGCAGAAGGCTCTGTTTCAATACGAACGTTTGTCCACTGAAACATTGGCGGTGGCGGCTGGGCTGAATCACCCCTTACGCGGAGCACAGAACCTTAAATT
>JBBKVN010000268.1:0-3805 GCA_037968455.1 Rhodoferax sp. | reverse complement strand
AAAAAAAGCGGCCTGAGCCGCTTTTTTTATGGGTGCATACTTTCGCTCAATGACGGAAGTGGCGCACGCCGCTGAACACCATGGCCACGCCGCGTTCATCCGCCGCGTCAATCACCTCTTGATCGCGCATGGAACCGCCGGGCTGGATCACGCAGGTGGCGCCCGCATCGACCACCACATCTAGGCCGTCGCGGAACGGGAAAAACGCATCACTGGCCACCACCGTGTCGCTGAGGGACAGGTTGGCGTGTTGGGCCTTGATGCTGGCAATGCGGGCCGAATCGAGTCGGCTCATTTGACCTGCACCCACACCCATGGTCATGCCCTTGGCACAAAACACAATGGCGTTGCTCTTGACGTACTTGGCCACATTCCAGGCGAACAGCAGGTCTTGCAGTTGCTCAGGCGTAGGCTGCTTCTTGGTCACGACTTTCAAGTCGGCCAGGGTCAACTCATGGTTGTCGGCGGTCTGCATCAACATGCCGGAGCCGATGCGCTTCACGTCCATGGCGTTGCGGCCCTGGGCCCAGGCACTGTCGCCACCGGCGGGCAGGCTAATCTTCAGAATGCGCACGTTGACTTTGGTTTTGAAGACTTCCAGCGCCTCAGGCGTGAAGTCCGGGGCCATCAGCACCTCAACAAACTGCTTGGCCACTTGCTGCGCGGCCTGCTCGTCCAGCGGACGATTGAAGGCGATGATGCCGCCAAAGGCAGAGGTAGGGTCAGTCTGGAAGGCCTTGCTATAGGCATTCAGTGGGTCGGTGCCCACGGCCACGCCGCAGGGGTTGGCGTGCTTGACGTTCACACAAGCGGTTTCGCTGAAGCTTTTGACACATTCCCAAGCCGCATCGGCATCGGCCAGGTTGTTGTAGCTCAGTTCTTTGCCTTGCAACTGCACGGCCGTGACCAGCGAACCAGGCGCAGGGAACAGGTCCCGGTACAGGGCCGCCTGCTGGTGTGAGTTTTCACCGTAGCGCAAGTCCTGCAGCTTGACGAAGCGGCCATTGGCCTGGCCTGGGAACAGATCCAGCTTCGGTGCGGCGTCGCCAGCGGGCACGTCATCCCCAATTTGCACCGCCGACAAATAGTCGCTGATGGCGCCGTCGTACTGGCTGATGCGGTTGAATGCGGCCACGCTCAAGGCGAATTTGGTCTTGTCGCTGACTTTGCCTGCGGCATTGAGTTCGGCAATCACGGTGGCGTATTGCGACGCATCGGTCAAAACGGCCACGTCTTTCCAGTTCTTGGCCGCGCTGCGCACCATGGCGGGGCCTCCAATGTCGATGTTCTCGATCGCGTCTTCCAGCGTGCAACCGGGCTTGGCCACAGTGGATTCAAAGGGGTAGAGGTTCACCACCAGCACATCAATGGTGTCAATGTTGTGCTCGGCCAGCGCCGCCATGTGGGCGGGAAAGTCACGGCGCGCCAGCAGGCCGCCATGCACGCGGGGGTGCAGGGTCTTGACCCGGCCATCCAGCATCTCCGGAAAACCCGTCATCTCCGCCACTTCGGTCACGGGCAAGCCGTTGTCGGCCAGCAATTTGGCGGTGCCGCCGGTGGACAGGAGCTTGATGCCCTGGGCGTGCAAGGCCTGCGCCAGTTCAAGAATGCCGGTTTTATCGGAAACGGAGAGAAGTGCGTTCATGGGTAATCAAAGTTGAAGTCAAAAAATCGGGTGCCCGCCAATGCGGGTGGGTCGCAGGGGTCGCGACGAAATCAGGTGATGAGCTTGTGCTCCAGCAGCTTCTTGCGCAGGGTGTTGCGGTTCAGCCCCAGCCACTGCGCGGCCTTGGACTGGTTGTTGTCCGCGTGGCGCATGACGATTTCCAGCAAGGGCTTCTCCACCACATTCACCACCATGCTGTACATGCCGTCCGGCTCACTCTCGCCCAGGTCCCTCAGGTAACCCTCCAGACTGTGGCGCACGGTCTCCTCAATGTGCATATTGCTCATACTTCCTCCATTTGTTGTTCTTGCCTGTCTCTCAAATTCAATTCAGCCGCGTCTGGCATTCGGTCCATTCGCGTGTTCAAGTCGTCAAAAAAATCGGCCACGGCCCGGGATTGCAGCTCGCAGTCCTCAATCAGGTTCATGCCCGCCCGAAAGGCCTCGCCCCCCGGCAGCGTTTTCACATACCAGCCAATGTGCTTGCGCGCGGTGCGCACGCCGGCGTACTCGCCATACAAGGCGTAGTGGTCCAGCAGGTGCTCCAGCAGCAGGTGTTTGACCTCGGCCACCAGGGGCGGTGCGAGATGCGTGCCGGTGGCCATGAAATGGGCGATTTCCCGAAAAATCCAGGGTCGCCCCTGGGCGGCACGACCCACCATGACCGCGTCGGCTCCCGTAGCGGCCAGCACTTCGCGGGCTTTTTCGGGAGAGTCAACGTCGCCGTTGGCCACCACAGGCACGCGCACGGCAGCCTTCACGGCGGCAATGGTGTCGTACTCGGCCTGGCCTTTGTAACCCTGTTCGCGAGTGCGGCCATGCACGGTGATCATCTGCACGCCCGCTTGTTCGGCCGCCAGAGCAATGGCCAACGCATTTTTCTCGGTCTGGCACCAACCCGTGCGCATTTTCAGCGTCACTGGCACGTTGCGCGGCGCACAGGCGGCCACCACAGCACCAATGATGGACAAAGCCAGCGTTTCGTCCTGCATCAGGGCCGAACCTGCCCACTTGTTACAAACTTTCTTGGCCGGGCAACCCATGTTGATGTCGATAATCTGGGCGCCCCGGTCAATGTTGTACGCAGCGGCATCGGCCATCATTTGCGGCTCGGTGCCGGCAATCTGCACGGCAATGGGCCCAGGCTCGCCGTCATGGTTGGCGCGGCGCGACGTCTTCAGGGTGTTCCACAAATCTGGGCGGCTGGTCACCATCTCGCTCACTGCGTAGCCCGCGCCCAATCGTTTGCACAATTGGCGAAACGGCCGATCTGTCACCCCCGCCATGGGGGCAGCAAAATACGGGTTGGCAAGCGAATAAGGACCGATGTTCATTGAACCAATGGCAAAAGGAGCGGCCACTGCAGCGCCCAAAAAGGGGCGGTGACAGGGGTGGAAAAGTCGGGGAGGGACCGATTCTAACTGCTTAATATTTCAGCAGTTGAAACTTATTTCAATCGATACACTGGCACCGATGCAAGATTGGCTCAACTCACTGCTCACCCTCCTCGCCCTGCCCGAATACGGCTTGAGCTCGGTTTTTGTGGTGTCGTTTATCTCGGCCACCCTGCTGCCCCTGGGCTCAGAACCTGCCGTGTTTGGCTTGGTGAAACTGAACCCGCACCTGTTTTGGTCGGCCATTGGCGTCGCCACGGTCGGTAACACACTGGGCGGCATGGTGACTTGGGCCATGGGTTTGGCGTCCCACAAGGTGGTAGACCGTTACAGCCACTCCAGCCACCATGTGCGTGCGCTGGACTGGTTGAAGCGCATTGGCCCCAAAGCCTGCTTGTTGGCCTGGTTGCCTCTGGTGGGCGACCCCTTGTGTGCGGTGGCGGGCTGGCTGAAACTGCCCTTCTGGCCCTGCGTTGCTTACATGGCCATCGGAAAACTGGCGCGCTACACCCTGATGACCTCGGCGTTGGTCGGGGTGTTTGGCGCCTAGAACTTGCGGCTGAGCGGCCGTCGCGCACCGGTCAAATCACTATCTTTTTAATAGCTACTCACGCACATTCCACTTGCGCTACACCTTGTTTTGGCATAGAAACGGGGGAAGCCTCCAGCCCCAAACGATTCACGCCACTTACCAGCGCCTTGATGGACGCCGTGACGATGTTGCCGTCAATGTGAACGCCAAAGCA
>JBBKVN010000267.1:0-2597 GCA_037968455.1 Rhodoferax sp. | reverse complement strand
TTCTGGCCCGCCGGTTTGTTCAATGCGAATAGCGCGGGAAGAAATAGTAGTCATGTCTCAAAACCCTTCATAATTGAATCGTGCGCCATGGTGCCACGGAAAAATGCGGCACAAGGCTGCGGTGGGGCCAAAACCCTGCGTCTTGGTTCAGCTTTCTGCCAATATGACCGATATCAACTGACCATGCCTCACCTGCCCCCGTCTCTCACCCGTCGCCTGCTCCCCTGCTTGCACCAGATCACGGTCCTCATGCTTTCACTAGGCCTGTGGGGCACCGCTTGTGCACAGGACAAGGCGCCCCACCCCTATGCGCTGAGCATCATTGGCGGGCTGGCGGGAGTCAATCAATACACTCGCAACGAAGAGCCGTTCTGGACCAAAGAGTTGCCCCGCCTGAGTGGCGGGCGATTCACCGCTGACATTGTTCCCTTTGACCGAACCGGCGTACCGGGCGGCGACATGCTTCGCTTGATTCAATTGGGTGTCGTGCCTTTCGGCACCATCTTGTTGAGCTCAGTGGCCGCCTACTACCCGCAATTCGGCGCACCCGATCTGGCTGGCCTAAATCCCGACATGGTGTCCCTAAAACGCAATCTGGCTGCGTTCAGACCGTTTATGGAATCAGAATTGCGCGCACGCTACAAAATCGAGGTGCTGGCCATTTATGTTTACCCGGCGCAGGTGGTATTTTGCAAACAGCCTTTCAAAGACATGAGCGATCTGGCGGGGCGCCGCATACGGGTCTCGTCCATCACCCAATCCGACTTCATTGGCGCACTGGACGCGACCCCCGTCCTTACCGGTTTTGCCCAAATCAAGAGTAGCTTGGCTGCCAACCAGATTGACTGCGCTATCACAGGCACGATGTCCGGCAATACGGTAGGCCTGCACGAATTGACGTCACACGTCTATTCCATGCCCATCACTTGGGGCCTGGCCATTTTTGGAGCCAATCGTGATGCGTGGGATGCCATGCCCCCTGAACTTCGAGCTATTTTGCGCAACGAGCTTCCCAAACTGGAAAAGAAGATATGGTCAGAAAGTGAGCGGGAAACGGCAGACGGACTGGCCTGCAACAAGGGCGCGCCGAGTTGCACCAGCGGGCGACGTGGCCAAATGACCGAAGTGCTCCCGACCGCGCAAGATGACAAGAAGCGCCAGGACCTGCTCGTCAAAACGGTGCTCCCCCAGTGGATCAAGCGCTGCGGTGCGACCTGCGCCGACATCTGGAACCGAACCATTGGCCCCGTGCAAAACATAGTGGCCTCTTCCACGCCATGAAGTGGCGCATACCCAGCCGTGTCACGGCCATCATTCTGGGATCAACCGGGGTTTTTGTTCTGATGATCATCATCGCGGCGACCGGTTTGTTTGTGAGCACCCGCCACGACGACTTGTCCAGCAGCGAGGCTCAAACCGTTCGATTCACCAACGGCGCCAGCATGGCGTTGAACCGGAATTTGCTGGGGGTTGATGTTTTGCTGGCCAGTCTCGATGAAATACTGGGTTTGTCTGGCTCGATGGTGGACTGGATTGACCTGACCACAGCGTCGGTATCGATGACACGAACCGCCCAGCAAAATATGCTGCTGCGCAGTTTGTCACTGCTGGATGCCCAAGGCAAAGTGTTGGCCACCTCCGATCCGGGTGGCAAGCTGTTGCAACTCAACTTGCCTGCCGGATTTTTGGACGACGTGTTGACGCAACCTGTCTCGACTCTGGTGATCAGTGCGCCGTCAGTCAGCTTTTCAAGCGCGGAATCTGTACTGTACCTGGCCCGCCACATTCACCTCGCAGATACCTCCCGGGTGGTCGCCGTGGGTGAAGTTCCCTTGACGCTGTTGACCAGCATCCTGGTCCAGGGCGTCGACATACCGGGTCTTGAGGTGACGATGGAGAGAACCAGCGGAGAGTTACTGGCCAGCATGCCGGTCCAAGCCAGCGGCAGCCTCCGTGTGAAATCGTTTCCCCTGACAAGGCCTGAGCCAGACGGACCACCCATGCGCATGGCCGCCCGTCTGAGCGGCAAACCAGCCATTGTGGTGACTCGCCCTATTTTGTACCGAGGCATCGCCGTGGCCGCCAGCCTGCCGATTGAGGCGGCCTTGCAGAGCTGGCGGATTCAGCGCAATTTCATTGTGGGCGCTGCACTGGCGTTTGTGCTGATGACTCTGGCGGCATGCGCCTTCGCCATCAACTACCTGGCCCGCTTGGCCGAAGCCCGTCACCGACTGGCCGAATCCAAAGCTGAAGTGGAGCATCTTGCTTTTTTTGACCCACTCACTGGTCTGCCCAATCGGCGCTTGTTGATGGACCGTCTGCAGAAGACCTTTGATGCCAATGCCCGTAACGGCCAATTGGGTGCCCTGTTGTTTCTGGACCTGGACCGTTTCAAAACCCTCAATGACACACTGGGCCATGACGTGGGCGATGAACTGCTGCGACAAGTGGCCCAGCGATTGACGGCGACGGTTCGCACCAAAGACACGGTTGCCCGGCTGGGCGGCGACGAATTTGTGGTGATGTTGACTGACCTCAAAAGCGAGGATCACCGTGCGGTGGCGGTTGCCCGCCGGGTAGGCAACAAGCTGCTGGCC
>JBBKVN010000266.1:0-10620 GCA_037968455.1 Rhodoferax sp. | reverse complement strand
GCCTGGAACCTTATTTTTCTGGTCTCCAGGTCGTAAAAGACAAGGCTTTCGCTGCGGCGCGCAAGTGATCGCGAACCTGCGCTAGATCGGGGCCAATATGGCGGTCAATGCGGCGAATGTATGGGCAGGTTAGCGTGGCGAGCGCCGTGTTGTCTGGACCCAATATGGGGAATGAGATGTCCACCACCCCGAATGACTGCGCGCTGTCACGTTCCAAATAGCCATCCTCTCGAATAGACGCCAGCGTCTGGGCAAGCTTTTCTTTGCTGATGGGCACCTCGCCATCCAGCGGTGAGTGCTCCGCCATCATGCGTTTGAAACTGCCTTCGTCCGCGTAGGCCAGCAACAAGTGGCCTGAGGCGGTGTCTAGCAGGCCCACGCGTGCGCCGCGCTGCACCGAGAAGCTCCAACCTCGAGGACTGTTGATTTGTGCGCTGATCAGGACATTGCCTCGGTCGTACACGCCCATGTGACACGACTGCTCCGCTTTTCGGGCAAAGTCATCCATGACGGGCAGCGCTTGATTGATCAAACGGCTCAACGGTGGGTGCATATGGGCCAATGCAAACAGCTTCAAGCTCAGCGCATAGCGGTCGCCTGAGGCGTTGCGCATGACGTATTGCCGCGCCACGAGACGCTCCAACATGCGATAAATCTCGCTGGCGCCCCGATCCATCTCTTTCACGATTTCGGCCCGACTCAGCCCGTGCGGCTGGGCGGCCAATAGCTCAAGAATGTCCAGTCCTTTGTCCAGTGCGGGCGCGCGATAGCGGTCTTCCGTCGGCAGAGTGGACTCGTCTTGCTCTTGCGTCTTTGGGCGACGGCCACGGGGTTTGGGTTCGGATGGGGTCATGTGTCTCTGGTTTCAATTGCGGTTTTTATAGCAGAGCCGTCTCAACCTAGGGTAAGTACTAGCACCCTCATTTACAGATTTATTTATGATTAATCTTCACACATGAATAATTTATTCATATTTGAATTGAAACGGAGTTTGAAGCATGAACAAAGGTCGACTGCAAGGTAAAACAGTGCTCATCACTGCCGCGGCACAAGGCATCGGCCGGGCCAGTGCGCTGGCCTGTGCGGCCGAGGGCGCACAAGTGATTGCCACCGACATCAATCAAGCGCTTTTGGACAGCCTAGCTGCCGAGCATCGCAACATTCAAGTCGAGTTGCTGGACGTGCTCAGTGATACCGCCGTGGCCGCTCTGGCATCGCGCACCCCAGCACTGGATGCCCTATTCAATTGCGCCGGCATGGTGGCCAATGGCAGCCTGCTGGACTGCAGCGAGGCCGACTGGGACCAGAGCTTCGAGTTGAATGTGAAAAGTATGTTTCGCATAACGCGCGCATTTCTGCCTGCCATGCTGACCAAAGTGGAAACACAGGGTGGCAGCGTATCCATCATCAATATGGCGTCTATGGCGTCCAGCATCAAGGGCTTTGCCAACCGTTGCGCTTATGGCGCGACCAAGGCCGCAGTGATCGGCCTCACCAAATCGCTGGCCGCAGACTATGTAAAAGTCGGTCTGCGAGTCAATGCTCTGTGCCCTGGCACGGTAGATACCCCTTCCTTGCGGGGGCGCATCGCCAGCGCGGCCGATCCGGTGCAGGCAGAGAGAGATTTTGTTGCCCGTCAACCCATGGGACGTTTGGCCACGGTAGAAGACATTTCCCCCATGGTGGTGTACCTTGCCAGCGATGAGTCACGTTTCGTCACGGGACAAATCATGCTCGTGGATGGTGGCGTCACCATCTAAGCTGCAGAAATCCCAGGGAATACCGCTGTGACACCACTGGTTGAAATCAAAGAACTGAGCAAGTCCTTTCCTGGCGTGAAGGCGTTGGACAGGGTCAAGTTTGACCTCATGCCTGGCGAGGTTCATGCGCTGATGGGGGAGAACGGTGCTGGCAAATCTACGCTGATGAAAATCCTCGCCGGTGTGTACCGCAAGGACGGCGGCGAGGTATTGCTGGATGGCCAGTCAGTGGAGATAGAAAGCCCGGCCCACGCGCAGTCGCTGGCCATCGGCATCATCCACCAGGAGCTGCACCTGATGGGCCACCTCACAGCAGCGCAAAACATATTTTTAGGCCGTGAGCCGCGCAAGGCCGCTGGTCTGCTACTCGACGAGGCTCAGCTCAATCACAATGCCCAAGCGCTGTTTGATCGTCTCAACTTGAGGCTGGCGCCGTCTACCACAATTGGCGAGTTGACGGTGGCACGCCAACAGATGGTGGAAATTGCCAAGGCGCTGTCCTTCAAGTCGCGAGTGCTCATCATGGATGAGCCCACCGCCGCCTTGAACAACGCTGAAATTGAAGAGTTGTTTCGCATCATTCGTCAACTCAAAAGCGAAGGGGTAGGTATTGTCTACATCTCGCACAAGATGGATGAGATTCAGCGCATTGCGGACCGCATCACGGTCATGCGCGACGGCGCCTACATAGACACCGTACCGGCCACGACACCCATGCAAGATGTCATTGCCATGATGGTTGGTCGCAAGCTGGAACAGGTAGCGAAAACCATTCCCGACACCTCTGCCAACGAAGTGCTGCTGGAGGTGCGCGGCCTCAATCGTGGGCGTGTCATTCGCAATGTGAGCTTTACGGTGCGTCGTGGCGAGATTCTGGGCTTTGCCGGTCTCATGGGAGCAGGCCGAACCGAGGTGGCGCGCGCCGTGTTTGGCGCAGATGCCATTGACTCCGGCGAGGTGCTCGTATGTGGTCAGGTCATTCGTTTGACCTCACCTGAAGACGCCGTGCGGGCTGGCATTGGCTACCTGTCCGAGGACCGCAAGCACTTTGGCCTGGCCACGGGCATGGACGTGGAGTCCAACATCACGCTGCCAAGCCTCAAACGCTGGCTGACGTGGGGCATGTTTTTGAACCGCGCTGCGATCCGTGTGATCTCACAACAGATGGTGGACAAGTTGAAGATAAAGACACCGTCTTTGACTCAACCCGCCAAGCTGCTCTCTGGCGGCAATCAGCAAAAGGTGGTGATTGCCAAGTGGTTGGTTCAGGACTGCGATGTACTTATTTTTGACGAGCCTACCCGTGGCATCGACATTGGCGCCAAGAGCGAGATATACAAGTTGCTTAACGAGTTGGCGGCCCAAGGGCGTGGCATTATTTTAATTTCAAGCGAGTTGCCCGAAGTGCTGCAACTCAGCCATCGCGTGCTGGTGATGTGCGAAGGCCGCATCACCGGCGAGGTGCGAGGCGACGAGGCCACGCAAGAAAGCCTCATGGAACTGGCCACACAGCGTGAGACGGCTCCCCTTGTCGCTGCTGAGACTCATAAAACACCAAGGTAATTTATCCATGTCCGAATCGAAATCTCTCTCTTGGCTGGCGCGCATATCTGGAGGCCAGGCCAAACAAACATTCCTGGCCTTTGCCAGCCTGATCGCGTTGCTGGTGGTGTTCTCCGTGCTTAAGCCGGACTCCTTCATGACACAGGACAACTTCATTGGCATCTTGCAGTCCACTACCGTCATTGGGGTGCTCGCCATTGCCAGCACTTTCATCATCATTACCTCCGGTATTGACTTGTCGGTCGGCGTTCTGATGACTTTTTGCGCCGTGATGGCCGGTGTGTTCTTGGTGAATATTGGTCTTCCGCTGCCGCTGGGGATTTTGTGTGCCATTGCCATGGGTGCGTTGTCTGGAACCATATCCGGACTGGCCATTACCAAGCTCAAAGTGCCTCCCTTTATAGCGACCTTGGGCATGATGATGGTGCTCAAAGGCGCCTCTCTCATCATTACTGGCACACGGCCTATCTATTTCAGCGATGTCGAGGGGTTTGACCGAATCTCCCTCGGCTCTTTGGTTGGCAACTTTCTGCCAGGATTCCCTATCCCAAATGGGGTTGTCATCATGTTCGTGGTGGCGGCGGTCTGTGCTGTGGTGCTCAACAAAACGGCGTTAGGGCGCTACACCTTTGCCCTGGGCAGCAACGAAGAAGCCGTGCGCCTGTCGGGTGTCAATGTGGACCGTTGGAAGATCATCATCTATGCCTTCGCCGGTGGCATTTGTGGCATCGCGGGGCTGTTGATTGGTTCTCGCCTGAACTCTGCGCAACCCGCTCTGGGTCAAGGTTACGAGCTGGACGCCATTGCGGCGGTGGTGATTGGCGGCACGTCGCTCAGCGGGGGGGTAGGCACGATCATGGGAACCGTCATCGGTGCGTTCATCATGAGCGTGCTGATCAACGGCCTGCGGATCATGTCGGTCGCCCAGGAGTGGCAGATGGTGCTGACCGGTCTCATCATCATTTTGGCGGTCTACACCGACAACTTGCGCCGCAACAAGAGTTAAGGAGAACACATCACACCAATGCACTCGTTTTTCTTCCCTAGTGAATTCGTGAGAGATAACTTTTTTAACAGGAGACACACAATGATTTCAAAAAGAAAACTGCTGGCCCTCACCGCTGGCTTGACCCTGGCAGGATTTACCAGCATCGCATCTGCACAGGAGATCTACATCCCCCTGATCTCCAAGGGCTTTCAGCACCAGTTTTGGCAAGCTGTGAAGCAAGGTGCCGAGCAGGCAGGCAAAGACTACAAGGTCAAAGTCACCTTCGACGGTCCCGAGACCGAACAACAGGTGGACAAGCAGATTGATATGTTGTCTGCCGCGTTGGCCAAAAAGCCGGCGGCTATCGGCTTTGCCGCGCTGGACAGCAAGGCCGCCATTCCATTGCTAAAAAGAGCCCAAGCCGCCAAGATTCCGGTTATTGCTTTTGACTCGGGTGTGGACAGCGACATCGTCCTGACCACGGCCCAAACCGACAGCAAGGCGGCGGCGGCACTGGCGGCCGACAAAATGGCCGAAAAGATGGGTGGAGAGGGTGAAGTGGCCGTGATTGGCCATGACCAAACCAGCACCACCGGCACTGATCGCCGTGACGGTTTTGTGAACCAGATCAAGGCCAAGTACCCCAAGATCAAGGTAGTGGACATTCAGTATGGCGCCGGAGACCATCTCAAGTCGGCTGAAATTGCCAAGACCCTCGTTCTGGCCCACCCCAAACTTAAAGGCATCTTCGGCACCAACGAAGGGTCTGCCATTGGTGCAGGCAAGGGTCTAAAGGAGGCCAAGAAATCCGGCGTGATCATCATCGGTTTTGATTCCGGCAAGGCCCAAAAGGACATGATCAACGACGGCACCATTGCCGGAGCGATCACGCAAAACCCTGTCGGCATTGGCTACAAAACGGTGGAAGCGGCGGTGAAGGCATTGAAGGGTGAGAAATTGCCAAAAATCATCGATACCGGCTTTTACTACTATGACAAATCGAACATGAGCGACCCCAAGATCGCCGCTGTTCTTTACGACTGATGTTGCCTGGGGCAAATGCGCTACTCCTGTTGGATGTCCTGCGCCTTGTCCCTTTTTTTCTACTCTGAGGATAAGTCTGTGAAATTTGTACGTTACGGATTGCCAGGTCAGGAAAAGCCCGGCGTGTTGGATGCTCAGGGCCGCGTGCGCGACCTGTCGGGTCAGATTGCCGATGTGGCTGGTGCCGCGCTTCTGCCTGACAGCTTGGCGCGCCTGCGTGGTTTGAACATCGAGAGCTTGCCCCTGGTAGCAGGAACTCCGCAAAAGGACTTGCGCCTCGGGGCCTGTGTGGGCCAGGTGGGCAAGTTCATTTGTATTGGTCTGAATTACTCCGATCATGCGGCGGAGAGTGGTATGCCGGTGCCACCCGAGCCAGTGGTCTTCAGCAAATGGACCAGCGCCATTGTGGGCCCCGATGATTCGGTGGAAATTCCGCGTGGCTCCGTCAAGACCGACTGGGAGGTGGAGTTGGGCGTGGTCATCGGAAAAGGCGGTCGCTACATCGAGGAAGCTGATGCGCTGTCCCATGTGGCCGGCTATTGCGTGGTGAACGATGTGTCCGAGCGCGAATACCAGTTGGACCGCAGCGGCACATGGGACAAGGGCAAAGGTTGCGACACCTTTGGCCCCACCGGCCCCTGGCTGGTGACCGCCGACGAAGTGCCCGACCCACAGGCCTTAAAGATGTGGCTGGATGTCGACGGCAAGCGGTTCCAAAATGGCAGCACATCAACAATGGTGTACGACGTCAAGTTCCTGATTTCCTATCTAAGTCGCTTCATGAGCCTGCAGCCTGGCGATGTTATTTCTACCGGCACCCCGCCCGGGGTGGGTTTGGGTCAGAAACCGCCGCAGTACCTGCGTGCAGGACAAACCATGCACCTGGGAATTGAAGGATTGGGAACCCAAACCCAAACGACCATACAGGCCTGACATGAGCAAAATTACCAATATGCGCGTCGTGGACGTTCGCTTTCCGACGTCTCAACACCTGGACGGCTCGGACGCGATGAACCCCGACCCGGACTATTCTGCAGCCTATGTGATTCTGGAAACCG
Organism: Rhodoferax sp.; assembly: GCA_037968455.1. Classification (GTDB taxonomy): domain Bacteria; phylum Pseudomonadota; class Gammaproteobacteria; order Burkholderiales; family Burkholderiaceae_C; genus Rhodoferax. The sequence goes on along the minus strand of JBBKVN010000266.1, from coordinate 4,207 downwards.
GCCAAACAGGTCTCGAAGGCCATGGTCTGACCTTCACGATTGGTCGCGGCAACGAAATCTGTTGCGTTGCTATAGAAGCCATGCGCCACCTGGTGGTAGGTCTGGACATGGATTGGGTCGCCGAGGACATGGGACGATTCTGGCGGTACATGACGTCGGATAGCCAGCTGCGCTGGATTGGGCCTGACAAGGGTGCCATCCACTTGGCCACTGGCGCTGTAGTCAACGCGGTCTGGGACTTGTGGGCCAAGCAAGAAGGGGTACCGGTGTGGGAACTGGTATCGCGCATGAGCCCCGAGGAAATCGTGAAGCTGATCGATTTTCGCTACATCACTGACTGCATCACTCCCGAGGAGGCGTTGGCGCTGCTTCAGGCAAAAGCGCAGGGCAAGACTGAGCGCTGGGCCACACTGGAGCGCGAGGGGTACCCTTGCTACACCACATCGGCTGGCTGGCTGGGCTATGACGATGACAAGCTGCGCCGCCTGTGCAAGGAAGCGATTGACGCTGGTTTTAATCATGTGAAGATGAAGGTGGGTCGGGACAAAGCGGACGACATTCGCCGCCTCACCATTGCCCGCGAGGTACTGGGCCCGAACCGCCAGCTCATGATCGACGCCAACCAGGTGTGGGATGTGAAACAGGCCGTGGAGTGGGTCAATGACTTGGCTTTTTGCAAGCCCTGGTTCATCGAAGAACCCACTAGTCCGGACGACATTGAAGGCCACCGCGCGATTCGCGAAGGTGTGGCCCCGGTCAGGGTGGCCACGGGTGAGATGTGCCAAAACCGAGTCATCTTCAAGCAGCTCATCATGCGCGGTGCCATTGACGTGGTTCAGATTGACTCCTGCCGTCTGGGCGGTGTGAACGAAATCCTGGCCGTGATGCTGATGGCCGCAAAGTACAACCTCCCCGTGTGCCCGCACGCCGGTGGCGTGGGACTGTGTGAATACGTTCAACATCTGTCGATGATTGACTACCTGTGCATCGCCGGGACCCGCGAAGGACGTGTCATCGAATATGTGGACCATTTGCATGAGCACTTCAAGGAACCTTGTGTCATCGACAACGCAGCCTATATGCCCCCCAAGGCACCGGGATTTTCTATCGAAATGAAACCGGAGTCGATTGCGAAATACACCTTCAGACCGTTGCCGCAGGCTGCATGAAGATCGACACCCACCAGCATTACTGGCACTACCGGGCTGAGGATTTTCCGTGGATCAGTGCGGCCATGCCGGCCCTGCAACGGGACTGCCTGCCCTCTGACTGCGCCCCGTCCATGCGGGCTGCGGGGGTGGATGCGGTGGTGGCGGTACAGGCGCGCACCTTGGCCACCGAGACCGATTTTTTATTGCATGTGGCAGAGAGTCACCCCGATGTGATTGGGGTGGTGGGGTGGGCGGATTTGGGCGCTGTGGATCTGGAGCACCGTCTGGAGCGCTGGGCAGAGCATGCAGCGTTCAAAGGCCTGCGCCACATATTGCAAGACGAGTCAGATGTGAGTGCCTGGGTGAACGCACCTGCCATCAATGGGGGGATGCGTGCCTTGCAACGGCGCGGCTTGACTTACGACGTGTTGGTGTTTGATCATCAACTTCCCCACGTGATGGAGTTTTGTGCGCGCCATGACCGGCATTGGTTGGTGTTGGACCATGTCGGCAAGCCCGCCATACGGGACTGGGCAGGCGACCCGGAGGCCTCCTGCCGATGGCGCAATTGCGTGCGCGAGCTCGCCACGCTGCCGCACGTGATGTGCAAGCTTTCTGGCGCAGTGACCGAGACAGATTGGGGCACACACCATGGCACCACGCCTGACGATGCCAAACTCATTTGGTCCTGTTTTGACCACGCGCTGGACGTTTTTGGGCCACAGCGGCTGATGTACGGCTCGGACTGGCCGGTGTGCCAATTGGCTGCACCCTACGCAGGCGTACATGATCTCGCACACCAGTGGGCTAAGTCGCGTCTGACCGTGCAGGAGCAGGAGGCGTTTTGGGCCAGCAATGCCATTCGTTGCTATGGCCTGAATGTGCAGGCCTCAGCCGATTGACCTTTTACCGAGAATTCCTATGGATCTGCATTTAAAAAACAAAGTCGTCATCGTGACCGGCGGCGCCAGCGGCATTGGAGCAGCCATTTCACTCACGTTGGCCAAAGAGGGCGCCATACCGGTGGTTTTTGGGAAAAGTCCCATGCCAGATGACTTTATCAAGGCATTACAGGCCACCGCCTCGCAGCACCTGTTTGTGCAACTGGAGCTGTCGGACGACAGTGCTTGTGGTGCAGCAGTGGCCCAGGTAGTGGCCCATTTTGGTCGCATCGATGGTTTGGTGAACAACGCCGGGGTCAACGACAACATCGGGCTGGACGCAGGCCGCGATGCCTTTGTGGGTTCGCTGGAGCGCAACCTGATTCACTACTACAGCATGGCCCACTATTGCGTTCCGCACCTGAAAGCAGTCAAAGGCGCCATCATCAATGTATCTTCCAAAACGGCGCTTACTGGGCAGGGAAATACCAGCGGTTACTGCGCAGCCAAAGGAGCACAACTTTCATTAACCCGCGAATGGGCTGCTGCGCTCCTGAACGACGGCGTGCGTGTCAATGCAGTGATCCCTGCAGAAGTAATGACGCCGCTGTACGCACGGTGGATCAATAGCTTTGAAAAATCGGATGAAAAGTTAAAGGCGATCACGGCCAAAATCCCGCTTGGGCACCGCATGACTACGTCGGAAGAAATTGCGAAAATGTGTGTATTCCTGCTCTCAGAGGCATCGGCACATACGACCGGGCAGTGGATTTTTGTAGATGGCGGTTATACCCATCTGGACCGGGCCTTGTCTTAGGCCTGGTGCAATTTTTTCGGGGTCCTGTATGCGCTTGACATACCTCAAGGACTTCGCCGCTCACCCTGACTATTCTGGTCGCATACATCAACAAGCATGAAATCGACTTTCGTCATTGCTTGCCCGCCCGTGAACCATCCCCCATTTCAACCAAAAGGAATTCCCATGTCAAAAAGAGACGTGTACATCGCAAAAATCAAGCTTCAACTCGACGAGTTGGACGCAAAGGCAGACCAATTGGAGGCGAAAGCGGCGGAAGTCAAAGAAGACGCCCGCGCGAAATACAAGGAGGAAATGGCCAAACTGCGTCAGCAATCCAAACTTGCCAAAGCCAAGCTCGATGAGCTCAAGGACACCGGTGAAGACAAATGGGAAGCGATGGTCGCCGAGACGGAGAAACTCCGCGATGCTTTCACCCATTCCTTCAATTATTTCAAGTCTCAGCTGTAGGCGAAGTCACCCGCGCGAATTGACTTGTTAGAACCTGGGTCGCTGCGGGCAAGTGCTGACCAGACGCGGTCACCCAAACAGCGATTCCGAAGACCTCCAGACGCTGATTTCCGACGTCCACGATACTGGAAATCTGTCAGAGAGCAGGACGCGCTAGGCCACGCGCTTACGCTACCTAGGGGAAATTAAACCAAGCGCCTGAAGTTGTTCTTTCAACTCGGAACTTGAGCTCCACGGAAGGATTTGTGAGTTTTTTCTTTCATCCGGGGGATTGTTCAGCAGCCCGTCTGACCAGCCTCCGCAGCCAGTGAGCGGCAGTAAAGGGCGCTTGTGAAGCCAAGCCATGCAGACTTCGGAAATGGTTCCTGCTCGGCCACCGATGACTATGCAGGCATCCCCTGAAAGTGCCATCAGCAAATTGCGGGCATCTCCCATGCCGCAAGGAACGACCACTGTGGCAGGCCAATCAGGAGGAGGCATTTCATCCGGAGGAACAATACTCAGCACAATTCCGCCCGCTGCGATTGCACGTTCAGCAGCTACTCGAGTTGCCGGGCTACCGCACCCACTGACAACGGTAATCCCCAAGCCTGCCAAAAGCGTACCTGCTTCGGCGGCTCGCTCGTACGCTGCAGAGCCCGGTTCGGCGCTACCGAGAATGCTGACTTGGGGGCGACGGGAAAATGGGGTCATGTTGTGTTTCCAGATGCCTATTTCCGTTGCCTGACAGCGGGGAGTCGACTATGGGGCATCGACGCTTATCGTATCAAACAGGATACCAAATCGGAAGTCTGCAATCGCTGTGCCTTGGCCCCATGAGGGCCACTCAAAATAGCCGTATGAGAGACCGCTCCCCCTCGGGCGTGTTCCGAACAACTCCGGACGTTCAAGTCGTTCCCCGATACTGG
>JBBKVN010000265.1:0-7131 GCA_037968455.1 Rhodoferax sp. | reverse complement strand
CCTCGATCACCAGTCCGTCGTCCACACCAGCGGCGCGATCGCCTACCAAATCAGCATCTGACAACACGCCTTTTTGTGTCACGATTTTGTTGGCCAACTGAGCCAGTGCCTAGGTCAAGGCGTCTGCGCTGCGGCCAGCACGGGCTTCGGCAATGGCGGCTTCAGACAGGCCGGCGCCTTTGCCAATCAGCGTGTGGGCCGACAGGCATTACTGGCAGGCGTTGGTCTGGGCGACAGCCAAATGCCCGCTCATTGCCCAGTGCCCGGGTGTTTTACTCGGGCACGCTGTGCCAGATATCGTCATTTGAGGCGGAACCCAAGGTGGGCCACCTGCACCTGTTGCGTCGGGGCGCCATGGTGTTGACAGATCAACATGGTCAAACGCGCCAGTTGGACGAGCCCTTGTTTTGTTCTTTGCGCGGGCCAGTTCGCATCGCCTCTCGCCGGTTGATGCCGAAGGGGTTGATCTGGTTTGCGCCTCGGTAGATCTGGGCGACGAAGCGCGTGGCACCTTGACGGCGGCCATGCCCGACCTGCTGGTGCTGCCGCTGCGCGAGTCGCCGGCGCTCTCGCCAGCCTCGGATTTGCTGTTTCAAGAGACCTTTGCCCAGCACTGCGGGCGCCAAGCCGCGCTGGACTTGTTGATGGAGTACCTGTTGATCTTGCTGCTGCGCCACCTGATGGACAGCACGGCAGTGAGCACCGGCATCCTGGCTGCGCTGGCTGATGCGCGGTTGTCCAAGGCCGTGACCGGCATGCACCAGCACCCGGAGCGGGCTTGGTCGCTGGAGAGTCTGGCGGAGGGGGCCGGCATGTCACGCGCGCGTTTTGCCAACCACTTTCGGGACACCACGGGTCACACCGTGTTGGATTATTTGACGAGTTGGCGCCTGACGGTGGCCAAAACCTACCTCAAGCGCGGCAAAACCCTCAAGGCGATGGCCCCGCTAGTGGGTTACACCAGTCCGGCCGCGCTCACCCGCATTTTTGTGCAGCGCACCGGGAAAACACCGGCGCATTGGTTGCGCGATGACCTAGCCAAGACAGACGCCTGAGATTTCGACCGTTTTCGTGCCGAGGCTGTTGATTGTTAGGCGTGTATTGCTATCAAACAGATAGTGATTCAGCCCGTATCAGTTTTGGACCACGTCGGGCAAAGCGCAGTTTCAGTAGTAATTGCGGCTGCGAAGTACCGCACGGGCGCGTCGTTCGCCGTTTTCGACGATCGCGTTCAACAGAGTCCGGCCCACGCGTGCCAACCAGCTTGGACCGGCCACGGCTACTTTGCGTGTCGAAGGTGCCGACATGGCGATGGGTGATTTGAGAGTGGCGGCGGTAGATGTGTTCATGGGGACCTTTGGTGACAACGAGTTGGTTTATAGGGTTTGCCCTTGCATTGTAAGAATCTGGAAAGTTATTGCTAGGGTTTACCCTAATAACCGCTTCTCAAGCAAGGTTCTTCTTACAAAGCCATTCCGACGTTCACCTCATCAGCGCTGGAATAACCGGTTGTAAGAAAAGTTCGTATCAGTGCGACCTAATCGAATGGCACTGATGAATACCGACCTTTGCGCACCTCATTGCGCCTCTCTGAATCCAGGCAGCGCCACTGGCGCGACTCCCATTCAAACGGCTCAGCTCCCACAGCCCGTGGCGCCGGTCTGCTTTCTCTCGACGCCAACCCGGCACGCCCCGCTGCCAGCCGTGGCTGGGCCTGGGGTGATGAAAACCTCGCTCTCAACGGGCTTGAGTGACAGTCAGCGCCAGGACTTGGCAGACCTGTTGCCGTTCTTGGCCTGTGGCGAAGAGTCCGCCGCGCACGTGTTTGGTCACTCGCTCCAGTCAACAGTGCCAGCCAGCTTTTGGCCTACCCTGAACCAGATTGCGCAAGATGAACATCGCCATGCCGAATTGCTGTCGGGCTTGCGAGACGAGCTGCCTCGCCCAAACGCCAGCATTTCCCTGACCCGATTGATCGTTTTTTTCAAGCGCCTTGAGACGCCGGACCCTGCCGAGCATCTGGCGCGCGTGGCGGCCCTGGACCTGGCCGTTTGCCGTTTGTTGCAACCTCTGCTGCGCCACGGCGCCGCCATCAGCCGCGCACCCGCGCTGTATGCGGCCCTCAGTCAGCTTCGGGCGGATGAGGCAGGGCACGTCAGAGTGACCCGACGCATGGCGGGTGAGTTGGGCTATCAGCCAGAAAATCAGTTGCAGCTCAACCGAACCTTGCGCGCCCGACTGAACACCTTGTTGGCTCCGGTGGCCCCGGCCTTGGCCCGTCTGGGTGTCGCGGCATGACGCCCGGGCGCCTGCGTTTGGACCAAGGCCGGCGCCGCTTGCTGGGGTGGGGCGCGTCATACCCCGGCCCGGCCGTCACCACCGAGGCGTTGGCGGCGCGGGTGGCAGAGCGGTTTGACCTGCGCACGCGGCGCCATGCCCGCCTGCTGGGCCCACGCCTGGGAGTGAACACCCGTCATTTGAGCCGCGATTTTTCTGAAGCTGTTGAAGCCCCGCGCCCTGGAGCGCGCAACCCCGAACTGGCCGCCCAGGCTGTGCAGCAAGCGCAAATGCGCGCAGGTTTGGCGCCTGATGCATTGGGCTATCTCATCAGCCACACCAGCACGCCGGCCACCTTGTTGCCAGGTGGGTCGGCAGAAATTTCCCGCTTGGTGGGGCATCAGGGCGCGCATCTGGAGCTGCGCCAGGCCTGCACTGGCTTTGCCAACGCCTTGCAAATCGCCTTTGCCATGACTGCCGCGCCGGGCAGCGCACCCGTGGCGCTGGTGGGCGCCGAGACTGGATCCGTCTTCTTTGACCCCCACAGCCTCAAAACGGATGCCTCGCAATGGGTCAACTTTTTGCAAATGGGCGATGGTGCCGCCGCCGTCATCATTGGCCCGGACGACGCCCAGCCCGGCCCCTGTCTGCACGCCGCCTACTTTGGGCAATGCCAAAACCCGCCCGCCTCAGGACTCACCCTGCGCGTGGGTGGCTCGGATGCCCCCAATGCACCCGGCGGTGCCGTGAAGTTTGAACATGACTATGACCGTGTCGCCCGCCATGGGTTGGCCTTGCTGGACAACAGCCGGGCAGCGTTGGCGCAAGCCGGTTGGGCCATTCAAGAGGCTAGCCTCATCGTGCCGCACCAGGCAAGTGGGGCCGTCGCCCCCTGGCTGGCGGCGCAGTGGCAGCTAGACCTCCAGCGCGTGTGCGCCCATGCGACGACGGTGGGCAATCTGGGCAGTGCCAGCATCTGGGCGGCGTTGGACGATGTGATGGCCAATCCGCCTCGTCACCCCGGCCCCGTGCTTTTTCTGGGGGCCGAGGCCACGCAATACAGCTACGGAGGTTTTGCGCTTGAACTAGCCTAGGGCCGCTCGTTTGAATCGTTCAAAAAAGACCGTGGATGGCCATCATCACCACGCCCATGGCCGCAATGTAGGCCGCCTCAATCGTCACGGCGGCGTTGCTTTTTTTGACGTACTTGCCGTTGCTGACGATGAGCAGCATCAACATGGCAAAAACCAGAACCACCATCAGAAAATGGCCCTGCGCAGCCGCAATGCCCACCACCCATGACAGCAGCAAGGTGCCCAGCGCCTGCGTCACCATGGCCACTACGGGCATTTGGCCTGCGCCCTGCAATTCAACGCCCACCCCAGCAGCCCAGGGCACACCGAACAACTTGGGGCTGTACCACAACCACCCCAGTAAAAAGGACAGCACAAAGCCCGCGATCACGCCAGCCCAGCTGACTCCTTGGGTGAGTTCATTCATGGCTGTGGTTCTCCAAGCAGCGACGTGGTTGCGGGCGTACCTGACTCAGGCGGCAAACTGGGCGTAGTACTGGGCCACTGCCGGCGTCTCGGCCACGCGGTGTTGGTGGGCGCTCAGCAGCGGGGCGGATTTGGCGACCAAATCAGTGGGAATGTGGTCCAGTTGGCCAGAGCACAAACCACGCACAAAAGTAAATACCTTCAGGTCTGCAATCGTCAAGCGGCCATCGGCAAAGTATTGGCCGCCATGCGCCTTCAATTGCGCCTCCAACCAGCCCAGGTACTTGGGCAGCGGCCCATTCACCAGCGCGGTTCGGGCGTCTTTGAGTGCATCGCCCGTCAAGCCATAGGTGGTGCCCAGCTTCATGTTCACTTCTTCCAGCCCGTCCATCACCTCGTCGCACAGCAGCGCCTGAAACGCATCGGTGGGGTACAGGCCTGTCAACTTGCCCGCGTAGCGGGTGATGGCGTCGCTCTGCGTCACCTGCACGCCGTCCACATGCAACACCGGCACCTGGCTCAGCGACGTGGTTTTGCGCACCTCGGCAAACTCCGCAAAGCCAAAGCGCTTGTCTTCAAACGAAATACCGCCTATGTGCAGCGCCAAGCGCACGGGTTCGCCCCGGCCACCATGAACGTCGAAATAAGTGAGTGTGAGTTGGGTCATTGAGGGCTCCAATAATTGATGTGCGAAAAGCGCGGGGAAGGTGGGCGAATTCTAGGCGGCGGGGTGTTTGGGAGATTCTGCACGACGAGAATTTTTGAAATTTGATGACAAAAAAATACCGCGGGCGCAGGAGTGTCAGGCAGAAGAAGCTATTAAAAATATAGCGATCACTACTGACATGCCGCCACCCTTGGCAAGGTGCGACTTGCACTTTGGATAGTCGCTACAACCCCAAAAACGATGGCCGCCTTTGGCAGGTGTGCGCTCGACCAGCTTGGTGCCCCAACTGAAGCAACTGGGGCGCCGCCCGAGGTTTATCGCTTACCAAACGCACCCTCTACAGCGCAGCGGAGTCCACGCGGCTACTGCCGGAAGCGGTTGTTTGCAAAAACAAGTGCGATGGTGTGTGACACCTTGCCGGCAGAGGCGGCGTGACCCATGCCTTTCGCATGTACCTGAGTCCCTGTGGGGCGCTGACATGCCGGATGGCGCGTCACCGCCAAGTCAGCAGCTTATCGATCCGGAGAAAATTTTCTAATCAGGCACAAAAAACATCACGAGAGTGAATTTCATGCTGTGGAAAGCAGTGGCTAGCGCTGCATGGCCGAACAACCAAGGTTAAGAGGTGCACTGGCTGCTGCGGTTGTATTGTTGTGAAGTCAGCTAATCGTCCCTGAGTCTTGCAATACAAAAGGCCCGCTTGATCACCGCTCTTGTCGGGCGGTTTTTCAAACATCAAACTGCACCGCAAAAACCTGCGATGCCGTTTGATGCCAACAGAAGACGCGGGTCAAACCTGCTGACGCCGGCGGCGCATGATGCCGAGTCCGGCGAGGCTGAGGCCTACCAACGCCAGCGTCGCAGGTTCAGGGACATTGTTGCCATTGTCGATTGGCACGTCGTTGATGGCCACACCGGCGACCGCAAACGCGCTCTCGAATGCCGTGTCCAAAGCGTTGGTGACACCAAACCCCAGCGAATAAGTGCCAGCCGTTAGGAACGTGTAATTCATCTCAATCCAACCGGTGTAACCACAACCGGTGTCGTAACACGTTCCCGAGGAGCTACCAAGCGGCGAGAACGCCGGACCCCCTGCGATGATGGCCGTGGTTGTTGGCGTCAAGGTCACCCCCACGCCGAGACCTGGCAGGCCGAAACCTGGCACGGTGTTACCAATGGCGGTGGTGCGCGCCGTGAATAGGTAAGAGTCGAAGTTGGCGGGGCCATTAAAGAGCCCTGCCCACGCATACTCTGTGTACTGTGCTCCATCTGAAGTGATGTAGTTGAAGAAAAACTTCAACTTGTCGTTAGCGGCCACTGTGAAGGTCGAAGTATGCACGGTAGTGCCGTCAGTCTCTTGTCCAGTTGGGCCTACAGGCAATGTACCGCCGCCCGTCGGCGAGCCATCCGTTGACAGCCATTGGTAGGAACTGAAGCCAGGAGCCAGCGTTACCACGCCGTCTGCAGTGTTGTTGGTGCCAGCATTGCCGGTGGTGGTCCATCCAGTAGGCAGCGGCAATGCGTGCGCCGCGCCCACACCCAAGGATAACGCCAATGCAGCGCTAGCCACCCGCCTGAAACTATGAGTTTGATTTTGCATTTCTGTCTCCAGAGTTAACTCCAAGTCGGAGTATTTCAATGCCAAAGCAATATTTAGGCCATGAGGAAAGATATCAATGTAATCAAAGGTGTTGATCCCTTACGGGCCAATTTTGATCATTCTTTTGTAAGTAAATTCGACACAGAATTAGGAGCAAAATTTGAATCAGATGAATAGTCGAACGGGTGGCGCTTCGATTGTTGAGTACGGGAGACGGAAAGCACAGCGGGTCATACCAACGACTAATTTATGCGCAAGCCCATTCCCTATGGGAAGGATTCATTGCCATTTGGGGGCCGTGGGCCCATTCGGCCGCTAGAAATGACGAGATCCTGATCTAACGAATTCATGCACCCAGATAGGCGGACTCACCAAGATGTAAAAAAAGCGACAAAGTCCCGGCGACGAGTATTTGATGTGACTTTCACACTGCAAGTCGTGCAGAGGGTGTGGGCACAAGGCTTGAACCTTAACAAGCTCAACCGCGTCCGCGTGTAGCTTAACGTGGCGGCGTAGGTGCCGCGGAGGGCTTGTGAAATTTCATCGTACCGAATTTCTCTCGGAGTTCTTATGACCCAAGGCCTGCCCTGCCAGTGTTCGCACTGCACCACTGCCATCGGCCCACCAGGCAAAGCCGCAATCTTTTGCTTAGAAGCCTTGAGCGTGCGTTCTTTCTGCTTGTTGGCCCTGTGTCTGGCCATTTGCTTTTTCCCCTGATGCAGTTGCCCACTATGGAAGTGGTTTATTGTTCAGTTTGGCCGCAATAGAAATTGCCCTCCAGCCCCTATGAAATATGCGGTAGCAGCTATCAAAATAGAAGCAAATCCATTGCCAAGAGCGCCCTCTAGAATCTCTCCATAAATTCAAAACAGCACGGTGCACCGGTCAAACTGGGCATCAGTGAAACGGGAGTGATCTATGGAAGCCAAGCGTTATGCGGGCAAACTCAGCAAGTGGAATAGCGAGCGTGGCTTTGGCTTCATCGTGTCTGATGACAGCGGGCAAGACCTGTTTGTGCACATCTCATCCTTTCCGCGAGACGGCAATATGCCGGTGGACGGCGAACCACTCACCTTTGAAGTGGAGCC
>JBBKVN010000264.1:0-5006 GCA_037968455.1 Rhodoferax sp. | reverse complement strand
TTGATGCGGCTGTTGTCCAGCACATAGCTGCGGATCTGGTGGCCCCAGCCCACGTCGGTCTTGGTGTCTTCCAGCTTCTGCTGGGCTTCCTGCTGCTTGCGCAACTCGAAGTCGTACAGCCGAGAACGCAGGCGTTTCCACGCCACGTCGCGGTTGCTGTGCTGGCTGCGGCCATCCTGGCACTGCACCACGATGCCGGTCGGGATGTGTGTCAGGCGCACCGCCGAGTCGGTCTTGTTGATGTGCTGGCCGCCGGCGCCGCTGGCGCGGAATGTATCGGTGCGCACGTCTGACGGGTTGATGTCGATCTCAATCGAGTCGTCGATCTCGGGATAAACAAACACCGATGCAAACGAGGTGTGACGCCCGCCGGATGAGTCAAACGGCGACTTGCGCACCAGGCGGTGCACGCCGGTTTCGGTGCGCAGCAGGCCGAAGGCGTATTCGCCTTCGATCTTGATGGTGGCGCCCTTGATGCCTGCGGTATCGCCGGCGGTTTCGTCTTCAATCTGCGTCTTGAAACCCTTGCGCTCGGCGTATTTGAGATATTGGCGCAGCAGCATGCTGGCCCAGTCGCAGGCTTCGGTGCCGCCGGCGCCGGCCTGGATGTCCAGGAAGGCGTTAAGCGGGTCGGCCTGGTTGCTGAACATGCGGCGGAACTCCAGCGCCTCGATGTCTTTTTCGAGCTTGGCGGCTTCGCCCTCGATGGTGAGCAGGCCGGCTTCGTCGCCGTCTTGCTTGCTCATCTCATACAGCTCGGCGTTGTCGTTCAACTCCGAGGTGAGGCTGTCCAGCGTGACGACGACGTCGTCCAGCGATTTCTTCTCGCGGCCCAATTCCTGGGCGCGTTTGGGGTCGTTCCAGACCGCGGGATCTTCGAGGGATGCGTTGACGGTTCTCAGCCGTTCTGATTTAGCAGGGTAGTCAAAGATACCCCCGTAACTCGACCGTGCGCTCGCTCAGGTCGGTGAGTTGGGTGCCGATGAGGTTGATGCGTTCGATTTCCATGATGCGAGTCCTGATGGTGTGGGGTTCAAATAACCGGGTATTTTCTCACGTCAGGCAGCTTGTAAAAAATCGTCGATCAAGGTGGCCAAAACTTGCGGCTGGTCGTGGTGCACCATGTGGCCGGCGTCCGCTACATGGGCCATTTTCAGGTTCGGCACGACCTTGATCCGTTCATGGTGTTCTTCCAGCGTGAACTTGCCTTTGAACCACTGGGTCATGCTCTCGTCTTCGGCCTCGACCATCAGGGTGGGCGCGGTGATAGCGCCGTAAAGGGCTTGCACTTCTTCCAGTCGGTACAGCATGGCGTGCGGCACTTTGTGGGCCGGGTTGCCCAGAATGCGCCATTGGCCCTGCACGGTTTCCTGCGCCCAGTGGCGGGCCAGCCAGTTCGCTTTGTCGGCGCCCAGGCGGGCGTTGGTTTTCATCAGGCGCTGGGCGACGCCGTCCACGGTGTCATAGGCCCGCAGGTCCATCTCGCCTTGGTGCAGTTTTTTCAGGCTGTCCATCCAGCTGGCATAACGGCCAGCGGCCTGGGTGGGGCGAGTGGCGGGCATGCCAAAGCCTTCCAGGTTGACCAGGCGGCGAATGCGATCGGGGCGAATGCCGGCATACAGCATGGCCACATTGCCGCCCATGCTGTGGCCGACCAGGTGAATGGGGCCGGTGGGCACGTAGTGGTCGAGCAAAAAGTCCAGATCCGCCAAATAGTCAGGAAACCAGAAGTTGTCGGCCTCAGTGGTGGCGGTCAGGCCAAAACCGCGCCAATCGGGGGCAATGATGTAGTGGTCGTGGCTCAGGGCGTCCACCACAAACTGGTAGCTGGCGGCCACATCCATCCAGCCGTGCAGCAGCACCAGCGGGGTTTTGTCAGGTGCGGGTTCGCCCCAGACACGCACATGGTACTGAAGGGTGCGTATAGGGACAAACTCGCTGCGGGAGGTTCTTTGGGCTTGGTACATTTGGGGAATCATACGGAGACCCACCCATGCGCGTCAGTCAAGCCAGCGACAAAGCCATTCCCACATTCACCTTGCCGGAGGGCTATGCGCAGTTGCATGGCAACTTTCAATGGGCAGTGCCAGAGCACTTCAACATGGCGCAAGTGTGTTGCCAGCGCTGGGCCAGTGCGCAGGATGCTACTAAAAAAGTAGCGGTTATCGCAAGTGGGACGGGCGCTGCAGCCACTTTTCACTCCTATTCTGAGTTGCAGGACCAGGCCAACCGACTATCCAACGTCTTGACGGTGCTCGGCGTGGGCCGGGGCGACCGGGTCGCCATCGTGATGCCGCAATGCTTTGAAACCGCTGTGGCCTACATGGCGGTGCTGCAAATGGGGGCGGTGTCCATGCCGCTGTCCATGTTGTTCGGGCCCGAGGCGCTGGAGTTTCGTCTGCACGACAGTGAGGCCGTGGTCGCCATTGGCGACGCCACCAGCCTGGCCGGCCTGCAAGCCGTGCGGGACAACTGCCCCCTGTTGCGTTGCATTTTGGGCGTGGGCGAGTTGGTGCAAACCCTGGAGGGCGCCGACTTTAACTACGCCGCTTCCCTGGCCCAGCAACGCCCCGAGTTCGCGTTGGTGCCAACCCTGGCGGACGAAGCAGCGGTGTTGATCTACACCAGCGGCACCACCGGCAACCCCAAAGGCGCGCTGATTCCCCACCGCGCCCTGATTGGCAACCTGACCGGGTTTGTGTGCAGCCAAAATTGGTTTGGCTTTGACGGGGTGGACAACACGCAGTCCGACGCCATTTTCTGGAGCCCTGCCGACTGGGCGTGGACCGGTGGCCTGATGGACGCGCTGCTGCCCACGCTGTACTTTGGCCGCCCCATCGTGGCCTTTAACGGCCGCTTCAGCCCGCAAACGGCGCTGGAGTTGATGGCGCAATTTGGCGTGACACACACGTTTTTGTTTCCCACGGCGCTCAAGGCCATGATGAAGGCCTACCCCGGGACGGCCAAAGCCGCTGTGCGCCAGCAGTTTGACCTCAAGCTGCAAGCCATCATGAGCGCGGGCGAAGCGGTGGGCGACGCCGTGTTTGAGTACTGCCAGGCGCAGTTGGGCGTTACCGTGAACGAGATGTTTGGCCAGACCGAGGTGAACTACATCGTAGGCAACTGCGCCGTCAAATGGCCGCCCAAGCCGGGCAGCATGGGCATGGGCTACCCCGGTCACCGGGTGGCGGTGATCGACGACGATGGCTGTGAGTGCCCCGTGGGTGTGGCGGGCGACGTGGCGTTGAACCGCTTTGATGTGCACGGCCAGCCTGACCCGATTTTCTTTTTGGGCTACTGGAAGAACGCCGCGTCCACCCAGGGAAAGTACACCGGCGACTGGTGCCGCACGGGTGACCTCGCCACGCGCGATGCGGACGGCTACCTCTGGTACCAGGGCCGGGCCGACGATGTGTTCAAAGCGGCGGGTTACCGCATTGGGCCGGGCGAGATTGAGAACTGCCTGGTCAAACACCCTGCTGTGGCCAACGCCGCCGTGGTGCCCAAACCTGACGCTGCTCGCGGGGCCTTGGTCAAGGCCTATGTGGTGATTGCTCCTGATTTTGTAGCTGCTCGCGCAGTATTTACGGGCGCAGAAGGTCAATTTGAAGCTGAATTGGCAGCGGAGCTTCAATTGCACGTCAAAGGCAAACTGGCACCCTATGAGTACCCCAAAGAGATTGAGTTTGTCGACAGTCTGCCCATGACCACCACCGGCAAGGTGCAGCGCCGCGTGCTTCGTTTGCAGGAAGAGGCGCGGGCGGCGGCGCTCAAGTGATGCACCCGCTGATTCACCTGCACCCAGGCACCCACGATTTGGTCTTGGACTTGGTTTATGCCACGGATCTCAACGTGGCCGGCCAGGCCATTTACGCCCGTCCCCTGTGCCTGATTCACCGGGACGCGGACCTCTGTTTGCGCCAAGCCATGCGGCTGGCGGCCGACTTGGAGTTGCGACTGAAAATATTTGATGCGTTTCGCCCTGAAGAAGCTCAGTGGCGGCTGTGGGAGACGGCGCCCGACAAAGCCTACGTGGCCGACCCGCGCCTGGGCTCCAACCACACCCGTGGCATTGCGGTTGACCTGACGCTGGTGGACGCCCAGGGGCGCGAGCTGGACATGGGCACCGGTTTTGACGACATGACGGTCTTGTCGCACCATTTCAGCGATCAGGTGTCGCCTTTGGCGCAGGCCAACCGGCGGTTGTTGCTGCAGGTGATGCAAGGCGCGGGTTTTGAGCACATTCCTCATGAATGGTGGCATTACGCTTTGCCGGGCCACGAGCGGTACCCTTTGCTGGACAGCAGTCGTCTGGGTGCCCTTAATCCCATGCACCCCGCCTGAGTGAGCTGTGCGGTTATTCGCCTGCCTTTAGACTGCGCATGACGCCTACTGAGCAGTGCCCTTGGCACTTGACCGGGGCATTGATCTCCTTTCATTTTAAAAAAAGACACCACCATGAACAAGATTCAATTGGGTCAAAGCGACCTGTCCGTCACGCCTGTTTGCCTGGGCACCATGACTTTTGGCGAGCAGGTGGACGAGCCCACGGCCCACACCATCTTGGACCGCTCGCTTGAGCGCGGCGTCAACTTCATTGACACGGCCGAGATGTACTCCGTGCCGCCCCGGGCAGAGACTTTCAACGCCACCGAAAAAATCGTGGGCAACTGGCTGGCCAAGACGCCGGGCGCGCGTGAGAAGCTGGTCATCGCCACCAAGGTCGCCGGCCCTTCGCGCGGAATGCCCTGGATTCGCGGCGGTAGCGGCGATTTGACAGGCGACGACATCATTGCCGCCTGCGAGGGCAGTTTGAAACGCTTGCAAACCGATGTGATTGACCTCTACCAGATTCACTGGCCGGTGCGCAATGTGCCTGCGTTTGGTGCCGTTTATTACGACCCGACCAAGGACAGCGAAGGCACGTCCATGCATGCCCAGCTTGAAGCCCTGCACACCCTGGTGAAGGCCGGCAAGGTCCGCGCGGTGGGCTTGTCCAACGAGAC
>JBBKVN010000263.1:0-2739 GCA_037968455.1 Rhodoferax sp. | reverse complement strand
GCCTCAAACATTCACGATGAACTTTGAGGCTCCATGGATCAGGGACGAACGGCGACTTCGTTCCGAACTGAAACGACGCCTTTGACACCACGCGCAATGGTTTCAGCGGTGGCACGTTCTTCGCTGTTTTTGGCGAATCCGGACAACATCACTGTGCCGTTCAGGGTCTCGACTTTGATGGATGAGGCGTCGACCTGTTTGTTCTCAACGAAACGGGTCTTCACCAAGGTGGTGATACCTGTGTCATCGATGTAGGAGCCCACAGTCTCCTGCCCGCGTTGAACGGCACAGCCCGTCGCTGTGAGTAGGACGACGGCTGAAATTGCAATGGCGAGGGTTTGACGAATTTTCATAAATATCTCCAGTAGAAAAGGAAGTGAACTGACTGACCGGTTGACTATAAAAATCTGTCTTGCGCGGGTCGGTGCGCTAACGCACATAGCCGTTAGAAAGATGAAAGACGGCGTGATTTAACTGGCAATGCGGGCGTGTACGGGTCTGTTGACTGGCGAGCCGTCAGGCGCGGTCAATCGCCCAGAAACTCTGCCACGGCCTTGAAGTCATCCAGTCGGGCGCAAATCGCTTTGACGGCCACGAGGATGGGCACGCCCAAAAGAAGTCCCCATACCCCCCACAACCAGCCCCATGTCAGCACACCAATGAAGATGGCCACCGGGTTCATCTTGTTGGCCCGGCTGGTCAGCCAGGGCGTCAAAAGAAAGGCCACCACCGCGTGGATAGCAAATGAGGCGCCGCTGACCAACAGTGCCATTTCAAGCGACCCAAATTGTAAAAATGCCACCAGGGCCGAGCCGCCGCCAACGACGATGCTGCCAATGTAGGGAACGAGGTTGAGTACCCCGGCGGCGACACCCCATACCGCCGCGTTTTCCAGACCCAGTGCCCAGAAACACAACCAGGTGCCGATGCCGACCACGACACTGGTGAACAACTGCACCAGCATGTAACGTTGGATTTGGTCGTTAATCTGGTTCACCGCCTGCAACGTGACTCGCTTTCGGCCCATGCTGGGGCCTGCCACCTTCACCAGCTTTCGGCGAAATAGGTCGCCGGAGGCCAGCAAGAAAAAGGCAATCAGGGAAACGGTTCCCACTTGACCGAGGGTCGCGAGCGCGCCCATCGTGCCGCTCCAAACGTGGTCTTTGATGTCGAATTTGGACTTGACGATTTGAACGCGTTGGACACCCCGGTGGGGCGCGGCCGATTGGGCGGAGTCTTCAGCGGCCTGTTCAATTTGGGCAGCTGCCTTTTGAACTGTGGTGATGGTGTTCTCGGGTCGCCCGGGGCGGGAGCGCACGGCATCGTGCAACTTGCGGGCCGCAGTAGGCAGTGATTGCACCAGTTTGTTCGCATCATCGGCCAGTGTGTACCCCAGCGCCCCAACCCCGCCGACCATGCCCAGGATCAACACCGCAGCAGACAGTGCACGTGCCATGCCACGGGCCTGTAACCAGCTGACAACCGGTGATAGCGCGTAGCTGAACAACAGCCCCACCATCACCGGAATAAATACGGCGCTGGCCCAATGCAAGGTGAACAGGCAGGCCAGCGTCGCGATGACGACCAGAGATTTGTTGCGCACATTGATAGGTGCACTGGTGACGAGGCTTGCCGGGGTGGCAGAGTCAGCGCTAACACCGGTCGATCCGTCTTCAAATTCCATGGCAGGTGCACTCCACGACGGGTTGGTCGCATTCATGAATTCTGGGTACAGAGAACGTGGTTCTCATTGGGTTCCTGACTGGTTTGATGGAGTGGTCAACGTCGACGGTGTGATTGGCAGGGTTAAATATTCTTGTCATCGGGGCTTTCTAAATCGTCGTGGCGGCCTTCGGCCGAAACTGGGGTCAGGCGAAGGCGTGCATTGTTGATGCTATGAAAGCCGGCCCCCCCCCGAAGTCTGTTC
Source organism: Rhodoferax sp. (assembly GCA_037968455.1). Classification (GTDB taxonomy): domain Bacteria; phylum Pseudomonadota; class Gammaproteobacteria; order Burkholderiales; family Burkholderiaceae_C; genus Rhodoferax. The sequence continues at coordinate 812 of JBBKVN010000263.1, read as the reverse complement.
GCTGGCAGACATTGGCGCTGTGGCGGCAGTGTCGCGCAGGTGTTGCACTTTCAACTCATCCGACTTACCCTTGAAACCAACACATCGCAGCACACGCGCTGCATCCAAGGAGCGGCCATGATGGCAAAACCCACTAGCAACCTGCGCCACTACTCGCGCATTCCCTTTGATGCCGAGGTGATGTTGCATTTGGACGACCGTGTGTTGGCGGTTCATTTGGTGGACATCGCACTCAAAGGCGCCTTGGTGGAAACGCCTTCGCCACAGACGCTGGTGTTGCATGAAAAGTGCCGGCTGGTGTTGACGCTCACGCAAGGGGGCGATGCCATCACCATGGTGGGGCAGATTGCCCACCTGGAGCATTCACATATTGGCGTTGAATGTCAGGGAATCGATATCAATAGCCTCACCAGGTTGCGCCGCTTGATTGAGCTCAACACAGGGGACTCTGAGCGGGTCAATCGGGAGCTCTCTCATATGTTTGCGGGCACCTGGGTGGCGTAGGAGAGCACCTTGCCCGAATCGCCCCTTTCGCAACGGCTTGAAGTGGGGTGGATGACCACGGTGCAGTTGCCGTTGTCAAAACACAAGTTGTTCGTCAGACGCCTGCTGAAAGCCACCGGCGGCACTTTGTCGCTGAGCGAGCTGGCGCTTGAAGACGGTGCGTCGTCGGTTTACGTGATTCCCCAGGCAGTGGAGCAGGCCGTTCGCAGCGCCCAGGGGTGGCAAGACGAAGCCGATTGGATCGCCGGTTTGCAAGATTGGGGCGCGTTGGCCGTCAATGTGCTGGATGCCGAAACGGTGTTCAGGCT